>CBCOYO010000168.1:0-6030 GCA_965114465.1 uncultured Lachnospiraceae bacterium | reverse complement strand
GAAGTGCATATGTTGCAATGAACTCTAAAGCGATTGGTGCAGATTTTACAATTGAATGGGCTGATGCAGAGATTGGTTCAATGGACGCTAACCTTGCTGCTAAGATTATGTATGATGGACAAGGCGCTGATGTAATTAAGGAAAAGGCAGCGGAATACGCTGCACTTCAGACAAGCGCTATGGGTGCTGCAAAGAGAGGTTATGTAGACCAGATTATTGAAGCCGCTGATACAAGAAAATATGTTATTGGCGCATTTGAAATGTTGTACACAAAAAGAGAGGCGCGCCCATCAAAAAAACATGGGACGGTCTAAGAAAGGGTGAACATTAATTTATGAAAAAATTCATGAAAACATTGTTCATGCTTACCTGTGTTTTGGGATTGACGGCATGTGGAACGGATAAGGAATTAACCGATTTTGAGCAAAGCAAGGTAAGCATGGCGGAATATCAGGCCGATGGCGTTGTGGGAGCGTTCATATCCATAGTGGAAAGCGGAACTGCAGATTCCATGTTGGAGAATTACAATAATGTAGAATTGTCCAAGCTGTTTGATGACAGTATGACGTCTATGCTGTCACAATATACGGGAACTTCTATGACTTTTTCGAGTGAAGGGACAGTGGTACGCAACGCAATTAATTCATTTACATCAGGCATTGAGGATATGGGTGGTATCGCTGATTTGGGAACGGTTACATCTGTTGTCGATAAAGATACAATTACTGTAACGGTTCCGGTGACAGGGAACTCAAAGAATGGTTCTGTCGAGTTGATATTCACCAATGATATTTTCTTGACACTAACATCCTGTACGCTCAATTTAGACGAGTCATTTGGCGAATTGATGGGCAGGGCAGGAATGAATACGCTCCTCGGTATGGGAACGGTATTTGTAGTATTAATCCTGATTAGCTTTATTATATCTGCCTTTAACCTGATTCCAAAGATGCAGGCTAAGTTTGCAAAGAATAATGAGCCGGAGGTAGTTCCTGTACCGGCTGCTCCTGCACCGGTTGTAGAGGAAGTGGAAGAAGACCTCACAGACGATATGGAACTTGTGGCGGTTATTGCAGCGGCAATTGCAGCGTATGAAGGAACCACTACAGAGGGCTTCCAAGTAAGAAGCATTAAGAGAGCCAACACCAGAAAATGGCAAAAGGCATAAAGAGTTTCCATTGGAAAACATTTGTTTTTATCAAATTGATAGTTTTAATTTTAGGAGGACGAACGAAATGAAAAATTATACAATTACCGTTAACGGCAACGTATATGATGTAGTGGTTGAAGAAGGTGCAGGCAGTGGTGCAGCACCTGTTGCGGCAGCAGCTCCCAAGGCAGCACCGAAAGCAGCTCCCAAGGCGGCAGCTCCCAAAGCAGATACAGGAGCGGCAGGTAGCATTAAGATTGAGGCAGGAGCAGCAGGAAAAGTCATTAAGATTGTAGCAAATGTCGGTCAGGCAGTAAAGAAGGGCGATGCAGTGATCCTTACGGAAGCCATGAAGATGGAAATTCCTGTTGTTGCTCCGCAGGATGGAACGGTGGCAAGCGTAAATGTGGCAGTTGGCGATTCTGTTGAGGCAGGTGCTTTGCTGGCAACGTTAAACTAAGCAGCAGAAGAACGGTCTGCGTTTGGTAACAAATACAATAGGAGGTCAATAAAATGTCATATATAGCAGATACGCTGAACAATCTGATACACCAGACGGCATTTTTTAATATTACTGCCGGAAATTTGCTGATGATTGTTATTGCTTGCGCATTTCTTTATCTTGCTATCGCGAAGGGGTTTGAACCGCTTCTGTTAACACCGATAGCATTTGGTATGCTGCTGGTTAATATTTACCCCGACATTATCGCGCCGATTGGCGAAGACGGTACAGCCGGCGGTTTACTGTATTACTTTTATTTACTTGACGAGTGGGCGATCCTGCCATCTCTGATTTTTATGGGTGTCGGCGCCATGACAGACTTCGGGCCGCTGATTGCGAACCCGAAAAGCTTTTTGCTTGGTGCGGCGGCACAGTTTGGTATTTTTGCGGCATATTTCGGCGCGATTGCATTGGGCTTTAATGATAAGGCAGCAGCGGCGGTTTCTATTATCGGCGGTGCAGATGGCCCTACATCCATTTTCCTTGCAGGTAAGCTTGGACAGACTGGACTGCTCGGTCCGATTGCGGTTGCGGCATATTCTTATATGTCATTGGTTCCATTGATCCAGCCGCCTATTATGAAGCTTTTGACAACGGAGGAGGAGCGTAAGATTAAGATGGCGCAGCTTCGTCCTGTTTCAAAACTTGAGAAAATTTTATTCCCAGTTGTTGTTACAATTGTTGTCTGCTTGATTCTTCCAACAACAGCACCACTTGTTGGTATGTTGATGTTAGGAAATTTATTTAGAGAGTCTGGCGTGGTAAAACAGCTTCAGGAAACCGCATCGAATGCATTAATGTATATCGTTGTTATCTTACTTGGTACTTCAGTTGGTGCTACAACAAGCGCAGAAGCATTCTTGAACTGGGAAACGCTGAAAATCGTAGCATTAGGTCTTGTGGCATTCTGCTTTGGTACAGCGGCAGGGGTATTGTTCGGTAAAGTGATGTGTGTAGCAACAAAGGGAAAAGTGAATCCATTAATTGGTTCGGCAGGTGTTTCCGCAGTACCAATGGCAGCACGTGTTTCCCAGAAAGTTGGTGCAGAGGCAGACCCTACCAACTTCTTGTTGATGCACGCTATGGGACCGAATGTAGCAGGTGTTATTGGAACGGCTGTTGCAGCAGGTACATTTATGGCGATTTTTGGGGTATTTTAAATTAAGAAACTAGGAGGAATATTGGAAATGTCAGATACAGTTAAAAAACCTGTTGGGATTACCGAAACAGTGCTTCGTGATTCTCATCAGTCCTTAATCGCAACAAGAATGCCGACCGAGTTTATGCTCCCTATTTTGGAAACAATGGATAAGGTTGGTTATCACTCTTTGGAGTGCTGGGGCGGCGCGACCTTTGATGCATCTTTGCGCTTCTTAAAGGAAGATCCGTGGGAAAGACTGCGCAAAATCAGGGATAAGGTAAAAAATACCAAGCTCCAGATGCTTTTTAGAGGACAGAATATTTTGGGATATCGCCATTATGCAGATGATGTGGTAACGGAATTTGTAGAAAAGTCTATTGCAAATGGTATTGATATTATTCGTATTTTTGACTGCTTTAATGATTTGCGGAATTTGCAGTGTGCAGTTACTGCTGCGAATAACGTAAAGAAAAGAGAAGGCAGGGGACATGCGCAGGTTGCGCTTTCCTACACATTAGGTGATGCTTACACACTGGAATATTGGATGAAGATGGCAAAGGATATTGAAAATATGGGTGCAGATTCTATCTGTATTAAGGATATGGCGGGGTTGCTTGTTCCTTATAAGGCAGATGAACTCATTCGTGCAATGAAGTCATCAACAAAACTTCCGATTCAACTTCATACACACTATACGTCTGGTGTTGCGTCCATGACTTATTTAAAGGCAGTAGAGGCAGGTGTAGATGTAATTGACTGTGCAATCTCTCCGTTTGCACTTGGTACATCCCAGCCGGCAACAGAGGTTATGGTAGAAACCTTTAAGGGAACACCATATGATACAGGCTTTGATCAGAGTATACTGGCACAGATTGCAGATTACTTTAGACCATATAGAGAGGAATGTTTAAAGAGCGGATTACTGAATCCTAAGGTACTTGGTGTTGATATTAAGACATTGCTTTATCAAGTACCCGGTGGAATGCTTTCCAATATGGTTAGCCAGTTGAAAGAACAGAATGCAGAGGATAAATACTATGATGTGCTTCAGGAAATTCCAAGAGTGCGTAAAGATCTTGGTGAGCCGCCTCTGGTTACCCCATCATCACAGATTGTCGGAACACAGGCAGTGTTTAATGTGTTAATGGGCGAGCGTTATAAGATGGCAACAAAGGAAACAAAAGCTGTTCTTCACGGTGAATACGGGCAGACAGTAAAGCCGTTTAATAAGGAGATACAAGATAAGGTACTATCCGCAGAAGAGAAGTCTTCTATTATTACTTGTCGTCCAGCGGATAAACTTCCGAATGAGTTAAAGAAGATTGAGGAAGAAATGAAAGAATGGAAACAGCAGGATGAGGATGTACTTTCCTATGCACTATTTCCACAGGTTGCTACGGATTTCTTTAAATACCGTCAAGCACAACAGCAGAAAGTCGATATGACACAGGCTGATACCAAGAACGGAGCATATCCAGTATAAGTTTTAAAATATTTGTGCGGTATCGGGTTAAGGATTTAGCCCGATACTGTTTTGATGCATACAGGTACATGTCAGCGAAAGGCTGACGGGTGCTCCGTGCACAGGTAAGAGAGAAGGTCAATTATATAATACAAGAAGGGCTGAGAAAGGAGCAAGGTTACACAAATGGCTAGAAAGGAACAAATAACGAAGGATAAAATTCTGGAAACGGCCTTTGATTTAGCCAAGACAGACGGGATAGAGTATGTGACAGCAAGAAAGCTGGCTGCACAGATTGGCTGCTCCACACAGCCTATTTTTAGAGTATATGCGAATATGAATGAGCTATATGCAGAAATTTACCAGAAAGCAATTGATGCGTTTGGCGATTATTACGAAAATTTCAAGTCAGAGGTAGAAACGCCTTTTATACACCTTGGACTTGCTTATATAAATTATGCTAGGGAAGAAAGCAGGCTGTTTACGCTGCTGTTCCAGTCAGGAAACAGAGGAAATCGAAGTTTGTATGAGCTATTAAATGGAAAAACAGGATCTGTTAGCAAAGAGATTAACCGTGCAGCCGCATTAGGATGTCAGAATCCAAGCGGATTGTTTATGAAAATGTGGATATTTATTCATGGCTGTGCCTGTATGACACTGACCGGTGATTATGATTTGACACAGGAGGAAACCATAGATTTATTGGAAGATATCTATAGAAGTTGTTCTTAATGGATTGACAATGTGAGGAATGACAATGGAGATAAAGCAGGATACTATATCAAGGATAAACGAAAAATTTTGTAAAATGAGCAAAGGGCAGAAGAAGATTGCAACGTTTATTATTGACCACTATGAACAGGCGGCTTTTATGACTGCTGCAAAGCTGGGCAAGAAAGTGGGTACTAGCGAGTCAACGGTTGTACGTTTTGCTTATGCGCTTGGCTATGAGGGATATCCAGAGTTTCAGGAAGATTTGGCTGAATGGGTCAAAAGCAAATTAAACTCGGTGCAGAAGATGGGAGCAAAATATGGGAAAAGTACCCAGTCAGAGATATTAGCTTCTGTACTTAGTGCGGATATAGAAAAAATAGAAGATACCATTGAACATATTGACCCGCAGGCATTTGCAGCGGCAGTTGATACCATATTAACTGCGGAACATATTTATATTGTTGGTGTGCGTAGCTGTAAACCGCTTGCGGATTTGCTGCATTTTTATCTTAATATGATACGTGACGGAATTTGTTTGATTGGGTCAACCAATACATCAGAAATGTTCGAACAAATGATACGAATTAATAATAAAGATGCTGTGATTGGGATTAGTTTTCCGCGGTATTCCATGCGGACATTAAAAGCTATGGAGATGGCAAATGACAGAAATGCAAGAATTATTACGATTACGGATAGTATTCACTCGCCGATGTGCTTATATTCTTCTTGCAATCTAATGGCAAGGAGCGATATGGTGTCTATTGTAGATTCCTTGGTTGCACCTTTAAGCCTAATTAATGCGCTGGTGGTAGCACTCTGCATGAAATGTCCAGAGGAGGTAAAGAAGAACTTGGAAACATTGGAATATACATGGGATAATTACCAAGTATATTTAAAAGATGAAATTAATTTCTTTGATGAGGAAACGTTTCTAGCTCCCTTGCAGAAAAAGAAATTGGAAGATAATCGTGATAATTTAGCACCATAGTGTAAAACAATGGTACTGCAGTAACAGTTCAGGTAGGTCTGCGCATTTACTGCGCTGACCGTAATAAAAT
>CBCOYO010000167.1:0-6229 GCA_965114465.1 uncultured Lachnospiraceae bacterium | reverse complement strand
AAATTTTTTCAATTTCATCATTATGCCCAAATCTGGCGTGGGTGTGAAAAGTAACAGTTTTTATTATTACAAGGTTCACGGTTTTACATTATAAATATCCTATCAAGTCCTAATCTATACCCTTAAACTGCCATTTTCCTTTATAGTAGCGATGCATACTGACAATACCTGTTAAAGCCCACGTCAAACCTGTTGTAAAGAAGATACCCCACATTCCGATAAATGGCAGTTTGGTAAGCGGAACAGCAAAGCCCACGCGGCCAATCACTTCCATTAATCCATTAATCATTGCATACAACGCGTCACCAGCACCATTTAATACGCTTCTCGCAACATATATCATTCCCAAGAAAAAGTAAAAAAAGCTAGTAATCGAAAGTCCTTTCGCCCCAATTGCAATTACTTCTGGATCTTCTACAAAAATATGGATTACCTCATCTCCAAAAAACTGTGCCGGAATTAACATTAGCAAACTAAAAATCACAACGCACCAAAATCCTACACGATATCCCTGTTTCACTCGGTCAATTTTCCCTGCACCGATATTCTGTCCTGTATAAGTTGTAATCGCTGCTCCCAGTGAACTATAAGGCTGCTGCACTAACTGCTCAATCCTGCCAAGCGCCGTATTCGCCGCAACAACATTTTCGCCAAATCCATTGACTACTTTCTGCAAAAAGATACACGAAAACGCAATCAGCGAATTTTGCAGCGCAATCGGAAGTCCCAGCGTAAAGCAGCGTGAAATAATATCCGTCCGCACCCTTCGATGCTCCTTTTGAATCCGAAAATATGGAATTTTGTACAACGCATAACAAAATGCACCTACTGCCGCGACCAATTGTGCAATTACAGTTGCAAATGCCACCCCGAACACCGACCACTGGAATGTAATTACAAAAAGCAAATCCAATCCGATATTAATAAAGCACGCCACCACCATAAAATAAAGCGGCGTCTTGGAATCTCCCAGCGCCCGCAGCACCGACGCCACGCCGTTATATGCCGCAATCGCAAGAATACCAGCACACGATACGCGCATATACACAACCGCGTCATCCAAAATAATCTCCGGCGTATCCAGCACAACCAAAATCCATCTAGCCGAAATAATCCCAATCAACCCCATAACAGCAGATACCACTGCAAGCAGATACATGCCATTGATAATACTTTTTTCCACCATATCCATTTTGCCCGCGCCAAAATATTGTGATACCACCACGCCGACACCTGCCGCAATGCCAAAACTCATTGCAAAAAATAAAAAATTGAGCGATCCTGTCGCACCCACTGACGCCAGCGCATTAGCTCCCACAAACCGCCCAACCACAATCGAATCTACCATATTATAAAGCTGCTGAAACAAATTTCCAATTAACATAGGAAGTGTAAATTTTAATAGAAGCCGCGTTGGGCTTCCTTCTGTCATACTATATACTGCCTTTTTTTCCATAATACTACCCCCATCCGCCGCCAGCGGACTCTCTCTAACCTTTCCAAATGCTTATTATACGTTGCTCTCCACATTCCGCCTTTCACTTATCACAGCTTACGGCATCTTTCATCAGTTTGTTTGTATAGGTCATTCTCCACATTCCACTTATCACAGCTTATAACATCTTTCATCAGCTTGTTTGTATACGTCGTTCTCTACATTCCGCTTAACACGTCTTTGATTAGTTTGCTAATACACATCAACCTCCACATTCAGCTTACCCTTCTTGCTTTCGCCGACAATATTTACACAACAAAATCTTCCATACCCCCGCACAGTAACTTTATCCTCCGGTTTTAGACTGCCGCTGTTGTTTTCCGTCAGCCGCCCATTTACGAACACTTTCTTAGCCCGAAAAAGATCTAAGCTTTCGCTGCGGGAAAGATGATACACCTTTGCAATCATACTGTCCGCACGCATTGCGCCCACCTGAACCATTTTGCGCTCTATCTGCACCACCGTACTTTTTGGAATTTCCTTTGCCAAATTGCACTGAACATTTGTATGTTTTACCTTGTCCAGATTTTCCAAAATATATGGCGCCATTTGTTCCATACAAAATAAAAAAGCATGCTTTCCTTCTATTATAATATCTCCCAATGTACTGCGCTCAATTCCCAGATTCATCAATGCGCCAAGATAATCTCTATGCGAAAGTACCTCCCCGAATTTCTCCAAAAGCGGCACAATTGCAATACAGGCAATCGGAAATGGTTCTTCATATCCGCATAATGCCTCGCTCCCAAAACGCAGCATCAACCGCTCACAGTCATTCGTACCGCCAGACAACGTTGCACAGGCATACGAAAGTTCATGCTCCATTTGATAATAAATATCCAACTCCGCCGCTGACAAAAAGCCTGTAAACAAATACTGCTGATTCGCATAGGATCTGTTTGCAAGCTCCTCTAACCGTTTCCGAAATAACAATTCTTCTCCGTCCATCCTACTTCTCTATTCCTCCTCCAAACTCTGCAAAAAATCCCTGTCCCAAAGCAGGATTTTCAACTTTCTCGCTGCTTCTGCTGCCGGTTTGGTAAAATATTGGTTCGTCAAAACACAACCAACCATTCTATCATAGAAATCACGCCCCGCATATGCCTCCTGCACCGCTTTCACACCAACCAGATTGTTGTACCGCTTACATTGAATTGCGTAGGTCACTCCGTCTTTTTCTGCAAGGATATCCACACCATAATCGCCGCTGCCCTGCGTTACCTCGACCTCCACAAAACCATTTGCCACAAGCAAATCGGCACAGTAATGCTCAAAATCCAATCCCTCCATTGTATCCAGACGCCGCACCCTGCTGTTGTGCCGAAAGCGCTTGCAAAGCACCACCCATGCCACAACAAAAAGTATGAAAGCACCCACTACCGCCAAAATTATCCCTAAATTAAAAATCTGTGATTCTGTCATTTCTCCGTTGTTCCTTTTTCATTATACTAAGGAACTGTCAAAAATAACTTATAATATTGCCTGTCTTTTTCTTCGAAAGTGTTGCTCAAAAATCAGTTACATAGCCCACTATGTACCTGATTTTTGAGCAGCACTCTCGAAGAAAAATCCTGCACACTATTTAAAAGTTATTTCTTAACAGTTCCTAACATTTAGCAACTAGCCAATCACTACGCCAATCGCCATAATCACTGCATTGGTAAGTGAATGCATAATAACACTGCTCCAAAGATTTTTATTGCTTCTATAATATATCAGTCCCAGCATAAAGCCAGCAACCATATGCTCTATAATAATTTTAAATGAATTGACTACACTGCCTGCTGATTCTTCCCATAAATAATACGCAAATGGAAAATGATACAATGCAAAAAAAATACCTGTTACCAGTATCGCTATGTACGGACGCTTCCATATATTTATCAAACTTCTTTGCAGGATTCCTCGAAAGAAAAATTCTTCCGTAAATCCAGCCGTCAATATCATAAGCCCCATAAACAATGGTATCCCCGCCATTATTTTTGGCATATTTGCAAAAATATGCTGCGTTTCCTCCCCCAAACTAAAAATTAGGAAAATTACGCATATATAAACAATACAAACAAGTAATATTTTAATACCCGTCTTCTTGTCGAAGCGTTTTATGCCGATACTTTTTAGTGCTTCTTTCCAATTCTCTTTTCTAATGTGTGCAACAGCCAGTAATGGGAGCAATACAAAAAGCAGCCAATTTGTAACTTCGTTAACCATATCCAATTTTAATGCATGGTTTATCATAGCTAATACAAAATAACACCAAAACCAAATAAAACTAAATATCCATTCCCTTTTGGCATCTTTTAGAGATTCTTCTGCCAATACAACCTTATCTTTCCGAAACACAATAAAAATAGCAATAATTGCAATAATATGAAAAAACATAAAAGTCACCTCCTCAGAAACCGTTCCATTAAATCCGCCATTGATTATAGCACAGCCCTTATAAAAAGTCCACCGGATTATCCTTCGAAAATTTAACTCAAAAATTTTCTATACGCCAAATCTTTTTACCATGCAGTATAAAAATTTCGAAAAACACCACATTGAAATAACGCCTAAATTAACTATTTACAAACCCAGCCGAATAGTGTATAGTTCCATATGTAACAAATATTTTATTTTATTCATTTTGCAGAGTAGAACCGCGTGCGTTAAGTGCCTAATACAGAATTGCGCAGTCCGCAGCATTGTATTTGTGAACAGGGAGTTGTCACTAGGACGAAAAAACACACACCCAATCGGGAACCGTTTTGCGGTACGAGGTTCGCATCCCGCTGCTACATATTTGAAATGCCCAAGACCGCGGTCTTTTTCGCTTATCTTGCGCCTCATTTGTGTAGTTTCAGGTTCACTGCATAAAGGAGGCTATTTTTTATGCACAAAATCAAGAAACTCTATTCCGACTCTTTTCAAGAGTTAAAAGTCACCCAAAACCTTGTTTTCTGTGGTATGATGGCGGCACTGGCAATCGTCCTAAATTACACGACCACCATTAATATTACACAGTATATCCGCATTGGCTTCTCAGGACTGCCAAACCGTGTTGTAGAATTTATGTTTGGCCCTGCAATTGGTGCAATTTTCGGCGGAATGCTGGATATCCTAAAATTTTTTCTCAAGCCCGACGGCGGCGCATTTTTCTTTGGCTACACATTTAATGTTATGGTTGCCGGCGTAATTTATGGCTCTATTCTCTATCAAAAGCCTGTGCAGTTAAAGCGTATTCTAATCGCGGAATTACTTGTAAAAATTATTGTAAATTGCTGTCTAAATACGCTATGGCTCTCCCTTTTAAATGGTAGTGCTTTTATGGTTATTCTGCCTGCAAGGATTCTACGTAATTTAATAATGCTGCCAATCGACACTGCTATTGTATTTTTTATGCTGAATTTCATTACACGAATTATGCATACAAATGGAGTTCGTTCTTATGACAGCAGAAAATAAGAAAGGCAGCGGAACTATTCGTGTAACTCTCTAATACAGCAAATGTTAGTTCCTACCAAACACAAAATACCTCTTTTCTGATTTTTTAGAATGTGCTATAATAGGCCTAACATTAATTATTTACTACACAACTGTCAAGCCCCCAAGCTCAAGGGCAAAAATAAAATTTAGAAAAGGGAAAGCTAAGAGAAATGGAATATAATTACACCAAAATATTTGACGAAATTCAAAAACTAATTCACAAGTCCATCCTAATATGGTTTGGGTTTATAGCTGGTTGCTGTGTGCCTTTGCTGCTGCTATGCCTGTTTCGTGTTCTGCCATACTCCGCGTTATGGGCAATGGCAGGCATTTTGCCTATGAGCGTAGCACTTATTTTTATCCGCCATTATTATCAGAAAAAAGCAGAACTTTTAGCAAAAAAACAGCAACTTTCGCTTATGGCATTCCATGCAAAACAGGCACTAGACTTATTGCAGCAGGATTTTCCTGACACTGATATCAGCGATTGTCTTATCCGTATGCGTTACCTTGCCAAAAACGGAATTGACGTCGACGCCGCTTTAAAACGACTCGATGGAAACACAGATGCCTATAACGAATGCGCTGCATCTTTTTTGGCAGAAAGCGGTCACCTTGAGGATACACTTTATGATCTTATGCAGCCTGATACCCTCTCACAGTATGGCACAGAAGCGCATATGCTGCGAACACAAGCAAACCGTCTTGGTATCGTAAACTTAACAGACACCGCATTTTTTCACGAAATTGAAGCATACGCTGGCGATTATGCTATTGTGAAAGCCAATTGGAAAAAGCTTTCCCTAGAACTTGATGAAGCCTATACGCTTCTATCAGAATACATAAAATCCATTGGCTATCAATGCAAAACGAACAACAGTGGTGACCATATGACACTGAAACAGTGGGCAGATCGTCTTCAGGAAGCCTTTACAGCCCTTGAAGCTTACGATACCAATAAAGCCCGGAATATTATCCAAGAACTGCTCCAATATCAAGTGGACGCCAATATCTCCAAAAGCCTGCGGGATATTATCAGCAATATTGATGATATTATGGCAAATTAGAATTATTTTTGCAAAATCTGTATCCTTCCGCACACATACCAATTAAATTTTAAAAGTTAAAAACTGCCAAACTTGGCCTCTTGACAGCCGCCAAGAAAAAGAATATAGTAATAATTGTCAAAATAAATAACATAATTTCATAAAACGCTAGGGGTGCACATCGCTGAGACTTTACCCTCATTACTTGAACCGGATAATA
>CBCOYO010000166.1:0-6301 GCA_965114465.1 uncultured Lachnospiraceae bacterium | reverse complement strand
GAATAAGTCTTTAGCCTGTTTTGCTTGGCTATAAACTTATTATACGAGGAGAATTGAAATGCATTGCTAAAAATTGCGCCAAACGCACTTGGAATTGCAGAGGCATTTACAAAAATAACAATTAGTGCCCCTATAATATATGTAACAGCCATAAAAGGAACAAGTTTTTCCGTAACAGAAGCAATTCTTTTAATTCCGCCGACAATCACAAGTCCTGCAAGCAGCATCACAACCAGCGCCGTTACCCATTTTGGAATCGCAAAAGAATTGTACAGCCCGTTTGCAATTTCATTTCCCTGTGACATATTGCCGATACCAAACGATGCCAGTACGCAGAATACAGAGAAAATCACGGCAAGCCATTTCCAGCCCAAGCCCTTTTCAATATAAATCATAGCACCGCCGACCCAATCCCCTTTTTCATTTTTATAGCGGTATTTAATGCCCAGTGTATTTTCAGCGTAATTTGTCATCATACCCAGAAATGCAGACAGCCACATCCAGAAAATTGCGCCCGGCCCGCCTAGTGCTAAAGCAACCGCGACACCCGAAATATTGCCGACGCCTATTGTTGCAGCCAATGCTGTGCAAAGCGACTGGAACTGCGAAATTGCGTGCTTATCGTCCGTTTTGCGTACATGCGCTGCATCCTTGCGGAATAACTGCAAAAATGTGACATCAATCCAATACTTAAAATGGGAAATCTGAAAAACTTTCGTGCGCAGCGTAAACATTAGACCCACCACAAGGAAAATTGCCAACATAATTGGCCCCCAGATAAAGTCGTTTAAAATACCATTTACTTTCGTAACAGTTGAAATAAAACCATCCATTTTTCCTTATGACATACGAATTGCGATGTCATAATACACCTCCTTTATAATAAAATACACAGAAAAAGGGCGTGATACACATTGCTGTTATTACGCCCTTGTAACGGTTTTATTTTAGCGTAGAATGGTAGGAATTGTCAATAAAAAATATTTTTTGCAGAGTTTGCACGTTAATTACAAAGAGGAAATATAAATAACTGACAGAGTCTGTTATCAGGAAAGGTCTGTTATTTTTTTAAATAGGGATCTGAAACTTGCATTTTTGCTGATGAATTTAATCCCTCCGAAATGATAAGTATCTTGTTCCCTGATAAGTTAGAGTACCTGAATCATCATCCGCTAACAAGCCATATTCTGTTCCTGAAATATGAAACTCTATTCTGTCGCCGCTTTCCACTTGAAATGTTACAAAATATTGTGTCGAGGAAGTGGTATGGATATTATGCATATTGGAACTTCCATGACGGTGATGCGAGATATGGGTTCTCTTGGATACTATTTTTGCGTGTACTGTTAGAAGTGGGGCGTGGTTATTTTGATTCCAAGTATAGATGTTTTTAACAATCATAACAATAAATGTGCCGATAATAAGCGCAAAGATAATAAAAAACATAAATAGAAATATATTAAAACCTGTATGAAATGGGCTGTCAAATCCGTTATATTGAATAAACATAATGTTTTATTCCTTTCAATCATTTTTTTATAAAAAAGAAAATTGTTATATGTGGTTAATACGATATAAGTATATATGAGTTTTAAGGAAAAAACAAGCTATTTTACTTACCATTACGACATATGAAAAGGAAAAACAAACGAAAATAAAAATGACATTGAGAACAGTTTGTAGTATACTGTTAATAACAAATATTGACTTTTTATAGATAAATTGGAGAAAAGCTTATGAAATCAGATTTGAATAACAGCCTATCTGCGGAAGCGCTAATTGATAAAGCGGATAAATTATTTGGAGAAGAAAAATACGAAGAGGCGGAAGCGCTTTATTTTAAGGGATTGGAAATAATAAATAATATAGAGGATTAGGGATATGATATCGTAAATACGCTTGTACTTTTGCATGGTCGAACGGGGCAGTTTATTGAATTTGAAACATTGATGAAAGAATAAAAATTGAGGTAGAACGATGATTTTGTTTTTTGCAGATATGGACAATACTTTAATTTATTCCTATAAACGTGATATAGGAAGCGATAAAATCGGCGTGGAGTTTTATCCAGAAAAAAACCAGATGATTTCCTATATGACAAAAACATCATGGAAACTGCTGCAAGAAGCTGCGCAAAAACTTCTATTTATTCCAACGACAACAAGGACAATAGAGCAGTATCAACGGATTAATTTGGGGTTTGTACCATTGTATGCGCTTGTGTGTAATGGTGGTATTTTGCTAGAAAATGGTCAGGAAAATATGCAGTGGTATGCGGATTCAAGAGAACTCGCAGCACCAGCAAAAAAGGAAATGGAGCGTGCATCAGCGCTGTTAAAACAGGATGAATATCGTAGTTTTCCATTAAAAAATATACGAGATTTGATACTGTTTACTAAGAGCAATAATCCAATAAAAACAATAAAACAACTACATAAGTCATTAGATTTATCAAAGGTAGATGTGATATGTAATCAGGCAAAAGTTTATGTTATTCCCAAAAAAATTGACAAAGGAACTGCTTGCCGCAGGCTGAAGGAAAAATTATATGCGGATTGTACGATTGCTGCAGGGGATAGTGTATTTGATATTCCGATGCTTGCCGCCGCAGATATTGCGCTTGCGCCGAAGCGGCTGTGTGAGGCATATAAAGTGAAAGTCCACGGCATTTGTGATGATGAACAGCAGTTTTTTTCAGAATATATATTAAAATTCGTATTGGATTACAAGAGTAACAGTTCAGGTAGGTCTGCGCATTTACTGCGCTGACCGTAATAAAATGTAATGGTTGGAGGTATCCAGCCCATCGCGAAGCGATTTCTAATGGCTGGATACGTAACAGTTCAATGGGTTATCTGAACTGTTACTTACAAGACAAATTTTGTAAGAATATAATTCCACTGCTCTTTACAATCCCGTTTACTTATGATAAGGTAAAAAGGAAAAAGAACAAAACCATTTAAAACCTTAGAATTACATTGATTTAAAGTGATTTACGAATTGGAGCAATTAATATAGATGAGAACGATACACCATTATTATAGAAGATTTAGACTCTGCTTTATAGAAGCAGCAGCTCTTTCGCTCTTTTTTTGTGCCTTTTTGCTGCCTTCATGGAAGCAGTATAGACATACGGGTGATAATTATTTTACGATTACATTAAACGGCGTGGAAATTGGGCATACTGGTTCTGTCGATCAGATAGACACGCTAATGGCAAAGGCAAGGAAGCAGGTGGCTTCGGAAGCAGTTGGGAGTGACCTTCTGCTTATGGACTTAAATTTAGAAACAAAGGGAAGCGAGGTTGTATGGGCAAAAATTGATAGTGACGAAACGCTGATTACCAATATGGCTGAGGTTATGCGTAAAAGCGTAAAGGAAACGCTGCACCGTTCCTATACTGTTAAAATTAATGAAACCGCTGTGAATTTGGCATCTCATGAGGAAGTTCACGCGCTTTTGGAGCAGGCAATTGCTGCCTATGATCCCCAAAATACTTATGATGTGGAGCTTGCTCTTGACAGCAACCGTGAAGTCAATGTGCTTGAAGCGCGGATTACTACGAAAGAGAATGCTGCGAATGAGGAACAATTTTATTATACGGCTGGAATTACAAAAGCATTGGAGGAAATAACGGATTCCATTCAGCCAATAATGGATAAGGACTTTCAAGAGTATGAAAAAGGACTTGTTGATATTGCATATGCCGATAAAATTGAGGTAGTGGAGGCATATTTATTAGAAGACGAACTGAATACTGTGGAAGAAGCAGTAAACCGTGTCACCAAGGAGCAGGAAGTCCAAGTGATTTATAAGGTGGTAGCCGGAGATACGCTTTCGCAGATTTCATTAGATAACAATATTCCGATGGAGGAATTAATTGCAATAAATGACGCGCTGGAAGATGAAAATACAATGATTCGTGTTGATCAAGAATTGGTTATTACAGTTCCAGAGCCAGATTTATCTGTTTTATGGAAAGAAGAAGATGTATATACCGAGGATTACGAGGCAGAAATTCAGTATATACCGAATGACGACTGGTATACAACGCAGCGTGTAACACGTCAGGAACCGTCTGCGGGAAGGCGCAAAGTTGCTGCAGTGGTTGCGTATAAAAATAATACAGAAATTGGACGGGAAATTTTAAAAGAGGAAATTTACGCAGAAGCAGTACCTAAAATCGTGGAACGCGGCACAAAGATACCACCTACTTATTTAAAACCGATTTCGGGCGGGCGGTTAAGTTCTGGTTTCGGAGCAAGAAGCGCACCGACCAAAGGCGCTTCTACATATCATAAGGGTGTGGATTGGGCAGTACCGATTGGAACAACAGTAGTGGCATCGAACGGCGGAACGGTAGCGGTTGCAGGATGGGCAAGCGGCTATGGATATGCTGTTTATATTAATCATTCTGATGGCAGACAGACAAGATATGGACATTTAAGCAAGGTTTTAGTAAAACCGGGGCAGACAGTGGCACAGGGAGAGCGGATTGCGCTCAGCGGCAATACCGGACGAAGCACAGGCCCACATCTGCATTTTGAAATTCGTATTAACGGCGAGGCAGTCAATCCGTTAAAACATATGAATTAAGGAACGAATAATAAATTACTTATGATAATGACTTATTTGGTGATTTTCAACAATAAATGGAAAAGAATCCTAGCTGAAAAAAGCAGTCTTTCCGTTTACAAAATCAGAAAAAAGGTATATAATCGTAACAGTTTGGGCTGCTTGGCAGCAGAGTTGAAAATCTTTTGATACAAAATAATTATGTAACTGTTAGGCAAAGCGGAACGGTTACATAATATGGAATATATGTTTGGTTTGATGAGGCGATATGAAATGTGGCTGGATAATTGTTTCCGGCGTTGATTGATAGATGCTATCACAGGTGTGCCTGTGATATGTGGGGGTAAAAGCAATGGAACAGTACGCAATAAAGGGCGGAAACCCATTAGTTGGTGAGATAGAGATCGGCGGCGCAAAGAATGCGGCGCTGGGCGTGTTGGCAGCGGCAATTATGACAGATGAGATGACAGTGATTGAAAATCTGCCAGATGTTAGAGATATTAATGTTTTGCTACAGGCGATGGAGAGCATCGGCGTGATTGTATATAGAACGGACAGACATACAGTGCGTATTAACGCATCTATGATTTCGGGGCTTGTAATCGAGGACGATTATATTAAAAAAATTCGGGCGTCATATTATCTGCTTGGTGCTCTTTTAGGCAAATATAAACATGCGGAAGTAGCTCTGCCCGGCGGCTGTAATATTGGAAGCCGCAAAATTGACTTACATATCAAAGGCTTTAAGGCACTTGGTGCAAGTGTGAAAATTGAGCATGGCTTAATTATTGCAGATGCAAAGAATTTAAAGGGTGCACATATCTATTTAGATACCGTATCCGTTGGGGCGACGATTAATATAATGTTGGCAGCAGTGCTTGCAGAGGGCAGGACAGTAATTGAAAATGCTGCAAAAGAGCCACATGTAGTGGATGTTGCAAATTTTCTAAACTCAATGGGTGCAAATATCAAAGGCGCAGGAACGGATGTCGTGCGGATTACTGGCGTTCGGAAACTGCATTCTTCGGATTATTCTATTATTCCTGATCAGATAGAAGCGGGGACATTTATGTTCGGCGCGGCAATTACAAGAGGAGATGTTACTGTAAAAAATATTATTCCCAAACACTTAGAGTCTATTACGGCAAAATTGGTGGAAATGGGCTGTGAAGTGGAGGAATCAGATGATGCAGTTCGTGTGGTTGCGTCAAAACGATTAGAAAATACGCATGTGAAAACGTTACCATATCCCGGCTTTCCAACGGATATGCAGCCGCAGATATCGGTTTCTTTGGCATTGGCACAGGGAACAAGCATTGTGACAGAGAGTATTTTTGACAATCGTTTTAAATATGTGGATGAACTAGCAAAAATGGGTTCTAATATTAAGGTTGAAGGAAATACAGCAATTATTGAGGGTGTGGAAAAATTTACAAGTGCAAACCTAACGGCGCCGGATTTGCGCGCAGGGGCGGCACTGGTTTTAGCGTGTCTTACAGCAGAGGGATTTAGTACTGTTGAGGACATTAAATATATAGAACGCGGCTATGAGGATTTTGATGTAAAGCTGCAAAGCCTTGGTGCGCAGATTGAGAAAGTTGAATCGGATAAAGCGCTGACTAAGTTTAAGCTAAAGGTTGGATAGTTGGAAGCCACCGGTTTGAAAATAAAAAGGTAACAGTTCAGGTAGGTCTGCGCATTTACTGCGCTGACCGTAATAAAATGT
>CBCOYO010000165.1:0-6343 GCA_965114465.1 uncultured Lachnospiraceae bacterium | reverse complement strand
GCAGAAGCCGCCGCCGCAACATACGTAAACGCCGCCGCACGCAATACCTTGGCGCTTTTTGCCCGCTCCTCCTGATTGACAATGCCATACTGCTCAATGCAGACCAACGCACGTCTTGACGCATCAAACTCCACTGGAAGCGTTACAATCTGAAACAATACTGCCAGCGCAAACACCCATATCCCAATCTTTATTAGCATGGGATTACTGCCAAGCAGCACACCTAACAAAATAATAGGAATCCCCAACTTTGACCCAATATTTGCTGCCGGTACTAAAGCCGACCGCAGTTTCAGCGGACTATAATTTTCATGATGTTGCACTACATGACCGCATTCATGTGCCGCTACGCCTATCGCCGCTACAGAAGTTGAGCCATATACACTATCCGATAGCCTGACCACCTTTTTCGACGGGTCATAATGATCGGTTAAATTTCCATGGATATGCTCCACACGCACATCATGAATCCCCTTATTTCTAAGAATTGCCTCTGCGGTCTGTGCCCCTGTCATACCGGACGTACTCCGCACATTTGCATATTTGCTGTATGTGGAATTTACTCGAAACGATGCCCACATGGATAGTACTGCGCCTATCAGCACTAAAAAATACGTAGGATCAAAAAAACCAATTCCCATATATGGCATAAAATTTTTCTCCTTTCACTTTTCTGCGGGGACAGGCTACGCCTCCCCGAAACAACTACCCTCTTTCCATTGGTTTCCCAGTAGAAAAGACTTTGTATCCATTCTTTTTTTACCCTCTAGCTGTAATTCCAATATCCGCAGGATTCCTTTGCCGCACGATACATCAATACTGTCTTTTGCAATTCTTACAATTGTACCTGCTGGTTTTTCATTGCTACAGTCTGATGCTACAACGTCGCAGCTCCACAGCTTCACGCTTTTTCCCTGATAAAAAGTATACGCACTTGGCCATGAATTTAATCCGCGCACAAGCCGCTCAATCGCCACTGCGTCTTTTGTCCAGTCAATTTTGCCAAGCGATTTCTTTATTATTTTGGTATGGGTAGAAAGGCTGTTGTCCTGCGGCTTCGGCACAATCTCGCCTGCCGCAAGCTTTGGCAGTGTATCGACAAGCAGTTGTGCGCCTGCTTCAGAAAGCTTGTCAAACAATGTTTCTGCAGTTTCTTTCTCCGCAATTGGTACCACTGTCGTTGTCAGAATATCTCCGGTATCAATTCCCTCATCCATCTGCATAATCGTAACGCCTGTTTCTTTTTCTCCATTTATAATGCACCATTGAATCGGTGACGCGCCTCGATATTTCGGCAGAAGCGAGGCATGAAGATTAATGCTTCCAAGTTTTGGGAACTCTAATAGTTCTTTGGTTAATATCTGCCCAAATGCTGCCACCACATAGATATCTGCTTCGTATGCCTTTAATGCTGATACGGACTCCTGTTCCCTGATTTTTATAGGTTGCAATACTGGGAGATGGTATTTTACTGCACATTCCTTCACCGGAGAAAACTGCATCTGCCCGCTTCTTCCCTTGGGCTTATCAGGCTGTGTTACAACTGCCGTGACTTCATGGCCTGCCGCAATCACAGCTTCTAATGCTCTCGCCGCATAATCAGGCGTTCCCATAAATACAATTTTCATTTCGTATCCCTCCCTGTGCTGTGGTTTTTTACTCGCCGTCATCTTCTTCCATTTCCATATCCATTAACTCGCCCTCGACCTTCTCCACATACAAATGGCCGTCAAGGTGCTCTAATTCGTGACAGATTGCCCTTGCAAGCAGCTCCTCACCTTCAATTTCAATCGGCTTTAAATCTTCGTCTTGCGCCGCAACCTTTACATAGTTTGGACGTGTAACAATGCCTGTTTTTCCGGGCACACTTAGACACGCCTCATTTCCACTCTGCTCACCACTGGTTTCCAAAATACGCGGGTTGATCAATAACAATGGTTCATTTCCCTCGCCAGAAGCGTCAATTACCACAATGCGCTTTAATATTCCAACCTGCGGCGCCGCAAGCCCTACACCGTTTGCCTCGTACATGGTTTCAAACATATCGCCGATTAAATCCTTAATTCTTGGCGTAATTGCTGTTACTTCCTTTGAAATTTTATTTAATACCGGATCACCAATTTCCCTAATTGTTCTAATTGCCATTTTAATTGCCCTCCATTTTAGTAATACTCTTTTCGTTATCCTATTTTTACTAATATGTATTAATTGGATTAAAGTCAAACTGTATGCTGCATCGATTCCATTGTGCCTGTTCGATAAACTGCTCCAAATCATCCTTAATATCCACAAGCACTTGATATTCCCGATGCTTTATATAAAACACATTGCGGTATACATCATTAATTTTTCCAACTGCTGCTGCGGAAGGACCGATAATTGTTGGTCTATTTTCTGCAAACTTGCCTGCTGCCCTATCTGAAAGTTCCTTTGCGTGTTCCTCACCCTCTTGTTCGTCCTCCGAAAGAATCAGTACTGCCATCATATGTGCAGCCGGAGGGTACATCATTAAATCCCGATATGCGATTTCTTCCTCGTAAAAACCTTTGTAATCCTGATTTGCCGCATGAACAATGGTATAGTGTTCTGGCTGGTATGTCTGAATCACAACCTCACCAGCAAGCGTACTTCTGCCTGCCCTGCCCGCCGCCTGTGTCAAAAGCTGAAACGTCCGTTCTCCTGCTCTATAATCGCCTGCGTGCAGGGACATATCCGCTGCCAGAATCCCCACAAGCGTTACTTTGGCAAAATCATGCCCTTTTACAATCATCTGCGTACCGACAAGAATATCTGCCTCCTCATTGGCAAATTGAGATAAAATCTGTTCATAACTGTCTTTGCTCTTTGTGGTATCTGCATCCATACGCAGTATCCGCGCTGTCGGAAATTCTTTGTGCAGCAGTTCTTCTATCTGCTGTGTGCCTGCCCGAAATCCTAAAATATACTTAGAACCACATTGTGGACAATTTGTAACAGGTGGTGTTTCGTAACCGCAATAATGGCAGACTAACCTGCTCGCCCTGTTTTTTACTGTATGCTCTGAAAGTGATACATCACAATGCGGACATTTTACAACATAACCGCACGCTCTACATGATACAAAACCTGCATATCCTCTGCGGTTTAAAAACAGCATACTCTGCTCGCCCTTTTCCAACCGCTCCTCCAACAGTGTATGAAGTCTTCTGCTAAATATCGAACGGTTGCCGCTGCGCAATTCATCGCGCAAATCTTCTATATAAACCTGCGGAAGCTGCCCTCCTGCAAGACGTTCCTTTAATTCAAACAGTTTCATTTCGCCTTTCTGCGCGCGATAATAGGACTCTAATGATGGTGTCGCCGACCCTAACAACAAGCTTGCGCCTTTTATGTGGCAAAGTTCTCCGGCGACCTCCCTTGCGTGGTATTTCGGCATACTCTCACTCTTGTAACTGCTTTCGTGCTCCTCATCAATAATCACCAGCCCCAGCCGCTGAAATGGCGTAAACAGCGCAGACCGCGGCCCGATAATAATATCCACTTCGCCTTTTGCCGCACGTTCAAACTGATCGGAACGTTCACCCGCAGAAAGCCTAGAATTCATCACAGAAACGCGCTCTCCAAAGCGCTGATAAAAACGTACTAATGTTTGATATGTTAAAGCGATTTCCGGTATCAGCATAATCGCCTGTCTGCCCTCGCTAATTACCTGCTCAATCAGCTCCATATATACTTCTGTTTTGCCGCTCCCTGTAACACCGTGCAGCAAATATGTCTGGCGGATTCCCCTTCGAAATTCTGCCATAATCTGCGTTACAATTGCCCTCTGGTTGGAAGATAATTCTTTTTTGCCGCCACGCTGCCATCCGGACTGTACTGCGCGGGGCAGAGGATTGCGAAATGCATTTTCCTCTTGTATTTCAATTAAATCTGCCTGTTGCAGCGCACGCAGTGTCTGTGCTGTAATATTTAACTTCCCTGTTACCAACGTTTGCGGCAAGATCGGCTGTGCAGCAAGCGCTTTCATTAATCTTGCCTTCGCTGTCTGATGCTTTTTCTCAAATGCAAGGCTTTTGTCAAGTGCTGTCTGTGCGTCCACCTTGCTGTGTATGGATTTCTTTACTACAAGCTTGGATTTCTGCTTTACAGGAAGCACCGTTTTCAGCGCTGCAATCATTGTCGAGCCATAATTTTCTTTAATCCAGCCCGCAAGCCGGATTGCGTCCCCCTGTACACTGACGCCGCCTTTTACAATAGAAGCAATTTCTTTAAGCTTGCGTTCATCATACTCTGCCTTATCTGTTAATTCCATTACGTAGCCACGAATTAGCTTATTTCCTCTGCCAAACGGAATCATTACCGCCATTCCAACCGCAAGCTGCCCACAAAGCGCCTGCGGAATCCGATATTGAAACGGACGGTCTACTTTTTCATGTGATATATCCACAATAATATTTGCAAATCTGCCTGTCATGGTTTTCTATTTCCCCTGATTTTGCTCATTTAGGACTTCCTGAATCAGCACTCTTTCATCCATTGGGTACTTTACGCCCTTAATTTCCTGATAGTCCTCATGACCTTTTCCTGCAAGCACAATAATATCACCTTTCTGTCCATGTGCAATGGCATAACGGATTGCCTCCTTGCGGTCACAGATTTCCACATAATGCCCATTGGTCTTTCCAATGCCCTCTTTAATATCCTCAATAATCGCCTGCGGTTCTTCAAAACGCGGGTTATCCGATGTAATAATCGTTAAATCCGCAAGCTTTCCGCTAACTTCCCCCATCTCATAGCGCCGCAGTTTCGAGCGGTTGCCACCACATCCAAACAGGCATACCAAACGATTAGGCTGATAAGCACGCAGCGTTGTCAGCAAGCTTTCTAATGCCATAGCATTATGCGCATAATCTATCATTAAGGTAAAATCGTCCGAAACCTTAACAATTTCAATCCGCCCCTTAACCTTAACATCCTTTAACGCTTTCTGAATATCCTCTTTCTTTACACCAAAATGCCTACAAATTGCAATGGCTGCCAATGCATTGTATACACTGAATTTCCCCGGAATATCCGTTTGAATCTCCATTTCCATAGCACCCGAAACATGAAACGATATCCCCAAAAATCCCGCACCTGTCAAAAGTCTAAGATTATCTGCACGCAAATCTGCCTGTTCGCCAAAACCAAATGTTTCGATTGCACAAGTATGCTCTCTGGTAACTTCTTCCCAATGCGTATCATCACAGTTGACAATCCCCACTTTACACTGCCGGAACAGCATCGCCTTACATGCCATATATTCCTCAAAAGAGGCGTGCTCGCCTGCCGCAATATGATCTGGCTCTAAATTGGTAAAAATCCCATAGTCAAACACAAACCCTTGTGTTCTGTGCAGCTTAAAGCCCTGTGAGGAGGCTTCCATTACCACCACATCACAGCCAGCTTCTTTCATTTCCTTAAAATACCGCTGCAATACCAAAGGCTCCGGCGTTGTATTTGCCGCTGGTATTACTTTCTCTCCTATAATTGCTTCAACAGTTCCAATCAGCCCTACTTGATGTCCTGCCTGTTCCAAAATATCTTTTACAAAGTATGCCGTTGTTGTCTTTCCCTTTGTGCCTGTTATCCCGATAATTTTCATGCTTTGCGCCGGATTCCCATAAAAGTTTGCCGCAATAAAAGCCATTGCATAACGCGTATCCTCCACCTGAATCACAGTTATCTCTAATTCCGCCGGAAGTTCTACTTCTTTGCTGACTACCAGTACCCGCGCGCCATCCGCTGCTACCTGTGCCGCTACATTGTGCCCATCAAAGTTCATACCGATTACACATATAAAAAGACAGTCTTTTGTAACATTTCTGGAGTCATTTACCACCTCAGACACGCCCACATTGACACTGCCCTGTATACATTCATACGCTATTCCTTTCAGTAAATCGCTGCATTGAAACATATAATATCTCCTTTTTAATATGTTCTATATCCCTATCTCTATAATCTATGAATCATTGAAGAATGAAATACTTATAAAACACTATACAAAAGAATATCATATACCGATTTTTTTATCAAGAAAAATCCATTTAAAAAATCTGCTATTCTATAAAAACACAGCAGGAACCCACCAAAAAGCGGGTTCCTGCCATATATTTTCTTATGAGGGGGGAGATAGTGAGTGTTTCAACTATCTGTATATTACTATAAAATATAAATGTGTCAAAACTGTGTATAAAGCCTAAAAAAACAATAATAAATCTAAATAAAGATAAATCAATTCATAAAAAATTATGAATTGGAACGCATTTTATTGATAATATTTCATTACTAGTTATTTGGATTAAAAACATTTATTGATAAT
>CBCOYO010000164.1:0-6413 GCA_965114465.1 uncultured Lachnospiraceae bacterium | reverse complement strand
GTACAATCCCCTATAAATAACAAGTATTTCAAGGGAATCCATTCGCTTTAACACACTTTTTTTGTAATTTTCTAAATTTTTCGAAAATTATAAAAAATTAAAGCCATTACAAAAAAAATCATTATTGTTCTTATATTTTGTTGCTTGAATGCAAAGGGCATGATAAAATGATAAATATTTAAAAATTTAGAGTATATTTTACTGTTGTGAAAAAAATTGCCGATTGCAATGACAAAATGAATAAAAAAGGGTATAATTTGTAAGAGAAATATTGTAATGATAAAAGTAACCAAAAAATAAGTAACTGAAAAATAAGTAACTAAAAAATAAGTAGGGTAAAAAAGAAAAAGTTAAGATAAGAGAGGTAAGATGAAAGATGAGGGAATATCCGAAGCCGCAGGAAATATACAGGCATTTTAAAGGAAATTGCTATCAGGTGATCACATTGGCACGCAATGTGGAGGACGGGGAAAAAATGATTGTATATCAACAGCTTTATGCGCCATTTGAGATATGTGTGCGCCCACTTGAGCGGTTTATGCGAAAAATTGACGTGCGCAAATATCCAAATGAAACACAAGTCTATCGGTTTGAGCGGATTGATTCACGCGAGGAGCATACACAAGAGCAGAAACCAGAAGTACAAAAGGCTGTAGTTACAAAAGGTCAGGAAGAAGCACAGCCAGAGCCTGCACTTGCGCCAGGGCTGATGGCTTTTCTGGATGCGGATAGTTATGAGCGGAAGCTTGAAATTTTAAGTATGCTGCACCCGACAATTACCGACGAAATGATTGATACATTGGCAGTTAGCTTGGATACAGAGATAAAAGATGGGGATATAGAACAACGCTACAGTGACATCAAGAATTGTTTGATTACAATGGAACGTTTCGAATGCAACAGACTTAGGTAAGGAGATTAGAATTTCATGAAACTTTTAACAATTGCAATTCCTTGTTATAATTCTTCCGCATATATGAGGAAATGTATTGACTCCCTGCTGCTAGGGGGAGATGATGTAGAGATTATTATTGTTAATGATGGCTCTAGTGATAATACTGCGGATATTGCGGAGGAATACAGAGAGCGTTTTCCTAGTATTGTTAAGGTAGTAAACAAAGAAAACGGCGGACATGGTTCGGCGGTAAATGTGGGAATCGAGAATGCGTCAGGGTTATATTTTAAAGTTGTAGATAGTGATGACTGGGTAAGTTTCAGTGCATATACAGAGATATTAAAACTGCTCAATAACTTGGTACAAGGTGGTCAGTTTATTGATATGTTGATTAGCAATTTTGTCTATGAGAAAGAAGGAGAAAAGCGCAAAAAGGTAATTCACTATCATCATGCATTACCGGAAGAACGCGTTTTTACATGGAAAGACGTGCGGCATTTTCGGGTAGGTCAGTATATTCTAATGCATTCTGTAATTTATCGAACCAATTTATTGCGCGAATGTGGTTTACAGCTTCCGGAACATACATTCTATGTTGACAATATCTTTGTGTTTCAGCCGCTGCCATATGTAAAGACGATGTATTATCTTGATGTAAATTTTTACCGCTATTATATTGGACGTGCCGATCAGTCAGTAAATGAACAGGTTATGATTGGCAGGATTGACCAGCAGATTATGGTAAATAAAATAATGGTAGACTATTATTTGGAGGAAAAACCGCGTATTTGTTCGAATGGGAAAGTGCGACGGTATATGCGCAATTATTTGGATATTATTACCACAGTTTCCTCGGTACTGCTGATTCGCTCAGGATTGGAAGAAAATCTGGAGAAGAAAAAAGAACTTTGGAATTATATTAAGAAAAAAGATATGTGGCTGTGGGCGCGTATGCGTTCCGGCATTTTGGGGAATGCGATGAACCTTCCAGGCAAGCTTGGCAGGCGAATTACAGTAGATGGGTATCGAATTTGCCAGAGGATTTTCCATTTTAACTGACATAACCCTTGTAAAATATGCGAAAACAAGGTATACTATATTTCCAGATTCACGTAGGGCAAATGAAATGGAATATGAAAAAAATTTAGGAAAGGAAAAGCTATTTAGATGAAAACCAGTATCAAGCCAAAGAAAAGAGTTTACTGGTATGTACCGATGGCTTAGTCGGGAATTTACGACTGTGGAGTGTTATACAGACAAAAGTAGTTGATTTTTAACAAAATTGGACACGTTGAAGCAGTAACTATAATTCGTGAGAATATAGCAAATCATCTAGCACATATACATTTGTATATGTTTTTAGTAGCAGGTATGATAATGTACGATTTTGACGAAATTAAGAAAGTTGACCCACAGATTGCAGAGGCGATTGTAGCAGAGCAGGAACGGCAGAATAGTCATATTGAGCTGATTGCTTCCGAGAACTGGGTAAGCAAGGCAGTGATGGCAGCAATGGGCAGTCCGCTAACAAACAAATATGCGGAAGGATATCCAGCAAAGCGCTATTATGGTGGATGTGAGTGTGTGGATGTGGTAGAAAATCTTGCAATTGAGCGTGCAAAGAAACTTTTTGGATGCGATTATGCAAATGTTCAGCCACATTCCGGTGCACAGGCGAATATGGCAGTACAGTTTGCTGTATTGCAGCCAGGCGATACTATTATGGGAATGAATCTTGACCATGGTGGTCATTTAACACACGGATCACCAGTCAATATGTCTGGAAAATATTTTAAAGTAGTACCATACGGTGTTGATGACAATGGATTTCTGGATTATGACAAAATGCACCAATTAGCGTTAGAGTGCAAGCCCAAAATGATTATTGCTGGTGCAAGCGCATATGCTAGAACTATTGATTTTAAGCGTTTCCGCGAAGTGTGTGACGAGGTTGGAGCTGTGTTAATGGTGGATATGGCGCATATTGCCGGACTAGTGGCAGCCGGACTGCATCCAAGTCCTATGCCGTATGCGGATGTTGTTACAACAACGACACATAAGACACTGCGTGGGCCGCGCGGCGGATTAATTCTTGCAAATCAGGAAGCAGCAGATAAATATAACTTTAACAAAGCGATATTCCCTGGAATTCAAGGTGGGCCATTAATGCACGTAATCGCAGCCAAGGCAGTCTGCTTCCAAGAAGCGCTAAGCGATGATTTTAAAGTCTATCAACAGCAGATTATAAAAAATGCACAGGCACTTTGCAAAGGGCTTATGGACAGGAATATTAAAATTGTTTCCGGCGGAACAGACAATCATTTAATGCTTGTAGACCTTACTACATATGATTTAACGGGTAAGGCTGTAGAGAAATTAATGGACGAGGCGCATATTACTTGTAATAAAAATACCATTCCAAACGATCCGAAGTCACCGTTTGTCACCAGCGGAATCCGTCTTGGTACACCCGCAGTTACTAGCCGCGGCATGAAGGAAACAGATATGGATCAGGTTGCAGAAGCAATCGCAATGGTTATTAAACAGCAGGAAGATGGTGTGGCAGGCGCGCGCGCAATCGTACAGTCGCTGACGGATAAGTATCCTCTGTGTGATTAAATACGTTGAAATATAACGCATTCGGGGGCTTGTACGTATTTTTGACAGTAGATTTTGGGATGCGCATGTTGAATTTATAAAGGGTTAGGAACTGTCGAAATGTGACAGCTATGTTTCAAGACAGTTCCTTACTATAGGGAATAGAATGAAAAAGGAACTGACAAGTAGGCAAAAAAGACGGCGCAGGCGCATTCGGAATCAACTTTTTGCGTATTTGGTGCTGATTGTTGTGGCTGCAGTAGTGCTTGCAGGCGGCTATTTTGGGGCGAATGCTGTTACAAAATACATTAAGGATTATAATGAAAAGGTAAATGATGCCGTTGCGGAGGCAGAATCTAATGCGTCAAGCGAAATGCAAAGTGATTCGCTGCAGCAGGACCCAGGGCAGGAAGCGAATGAAGGGGATGAGCTAGAGCCTGATAATAATACATCCATTGATACAGATCAACTGGATGTATTGGTAAATAAATATTTGCAGAATTTAACGATTGAACAGATGGTTGCGGGAATGTTTATGGTATCGCCGGAGTCTATTACAGGCGTGCAGACAGTAATTCAGGCAGGTTCTGGTACAAAAACGGCGCTTACGGAGAATCCGGTAGGTGGTTTGTATTACAGTGCCAAGAATTTTAAGTCAGAACAGCAATTTCAGGAAATGCTTGCGAATACAAAAAACTTTGTAGATTATCCGTTATTTCTGGCAGTTGCTAGAGAGTGTGGCGACAACAAAGATTTTGGAATAGAAGCAACAACAAAAGCAGCAGAATTAACGGATGCGGACAGTGTAAAGAGCGCATACGAAACCATTGCGGGAAAATTGGCGGGATATGGTATCAATATGAATTTTGCGCCTGTCGCCGAAGTTGCCCCTGCTGAGGGAGGTGCAAGCCTAAATGAGCGCACATTCGGTTCGGATGCTGCTACGGCAGCGCCGTTAGTGAATGCGGCGGTTCAGGCAATGCAGGCATCACATATTTATGCAGTACTCCAAAAATTTCCCAGTTCCTCTACAGTAACAAAATCCTTGGAGGAATTGAAGAACAGTGAATTTGTTATCTATCATACAGCAATCCAAAACGGTGCAGATTGCATTATGGTATCTCATGCAGCGGCAAAGGAAGTGATCGGTGATGAAACACCAAGTTCCCTGTCATCTGTAATGATTACGGATATCCTGCGCAATACGCTTGGTTTCCAAGGAGTAGTAATAACGGATGCGCTAAATGATGGCGCTATAACCAGCAAATATTCTTCGGCAGAAGCCGCCATTGCAGCAATTCAAGCGGGTGCAGATGTTCTTTTAGAGCCGGAGGACTATCAAGAAGCATATCAAGGCGTATTGCAGGCTGTCGCCGACGGCACAATCTCAAAAGAACGCTTGCAGGCTTCGCTGTATCGGATTTATTATTTAAAATATAAGTATACGCTGGAGTAGACATACATATGGATGGAGCTTTTTATAATATAGGGCTGTCGCATTAAAGCAAATGTATACAAGATAGTTTAACACTGTGCTGTGATTTATACGATATCTTGTATAATCAAAGATTATTGCGACGCCCTGCTATAATGAAATGAGGGATTGTATGCGCTATATTCAGGTTTTTAACAATCCCTTGTGGGGATTTTGGTTTGAAACAGCAATGCAGGAGAATGGGGTTGTATACTATAGATCTTATCAAAATCCAAAAGATAAGATAATGTTTCTAATTGCGAAAAGTTCCACCGCTAAAATAATGCAAATGATAGCAGACAAGCTTCCGATTCTTGATATTAGCGATATTGGAGAAGCTGTTATAGATGGGTATTTGTGGATAATAAAATATTGTAGAGAAGGTGTAGTGCAGCAAATACAAGGTTTTTCGAAAGAACCAGATTGGCGTTATCAGCAGATAAGAGATATTATGGCATTGATAGAGAGTGCGATTTGCAAGGATATGGGCAGCAGTTACATGGATGAAACAAAAGAATATAATTTTAGAAACTAACGGGAATAAAATTGTGTAGGAGGAAGAGTAGTAGAGTACTTATATATAAAAACATTGTATATTGAACTGACACACCGCTGCAATCAGCACTGCAAACATTGTTATCTAGATGGTGGAATGCATCATAATGAAACAGAAATGACGACAGAACAGATTGTAAGAAAGCGAGGGAACAATAATGGCATTAGCACAAGAACAAACATATACAATTGACGATATCTACGCTCTCCCCGATGGACAAAGAGCAGAACTTATTGATGGGAAAATATTTGATATGGCACCGCCGAATCGTATTCATCAAAAACTCGTAAATCGTCTTTCACAAACAATTACAAACTACATTGATTCCAAACATGGTAACTGTGATGTTTATCCTGCACCTTTTGCAGTCTTTCTAAACCAAGACAGCTACAATTATGTAGAACCGGATATTTCTGTTATCTGTGAAAAAAACAAACTGGACGACCGCGGCTGTAATGGTGCACCAGACTGGATTATAGAAATTGTTTCTCCCAGCACGGGACGAATTGATTATGGAATTAAATTGTTTAAATATCGTACTACAGGCGTGCGGGAATACTGGATTATTAATCCCAAAACCTGTACTGTAAATGTTTTTGACTTTGAATTTGAAAAAGAATCTTTTCAGTATAGCTTTGAAGATGAGATTCCTGTATGCATTTATCAAGATTTCCATATTTGTATCTCTGAACTATTAAAGTGAAAAAGGGGGGGGGCTGCCGCATTAAAAAACATATATGTGGCAGTCCCTTTCCAGATTCTCTAAAAGCTCTATGCTAATTTGATAATCAAGTAGCAAAATAAAAAATCCTTTGATTTACAAAGGATTCTAACTAAGCGATAGACGGGGCTCGAACCCGCGGTCTCGACCTTGGCAAGGTCGCGCGTTA
>CBCOYO010000163.1:0-6817 GCA_965114465.1 uncultured Lachnospiraceae bacterium | reverse complement strand
CGATTTCTAATGGCTGGATACGTAACAGTTCAATGGGTTATCTGAACTGTTACATAAAAAGTATAAAATAGAGAATTTTATTGTTGACAACATACGAATCTTATTATATGATGTAAAAGATATGACAATTCAATATTGAACGAATGCTGATCTCTTATTCAGAGTGGTGGAGGTACAAAGGACCTACGAAGCCACGGCAACCCCAATATGGAAGGTGCCAACCTGAGCGAGTTACTCGAACAATAAGAGGATTTGATTATCAAGCAACTGATACAATCCGCTTATTCCAAAAGAATACAGCGGATTTTTTATGCACAGACCCGTGCAGAAGAAATATGCCGCTAAAGCGGCGCACGGGTCGCGCAACGAGTAGGGGAGAAGGACATTCCCCTACTTAATTGAACACGCCGATGCAGAGGAAATATGCCATCGCATGGCGCATCGGCGGCGCAGGAGTAGTGGAGAGGGACATTCCACTACTCGATCGCACATATTTTTAGGAGGAATACGAATATGGAGAAACTACTTTTTACTTCAGAATCTGTAACAGAGGGACATCCTGACAAAGTCTGCGATGCGATATCCGACGCAATTTTGGATGCATTAATGGAGCAGGATCCAATGAGTCGTGTTGCGTGTGAAACGGCAACTTGTACAGGCTTTGTGTTGGTGACTGGTGAGATTACCACGAAGGCTTATGTAGATATTGCTAAGATTGTACGTGAAACGGTTAAGGAAATTGGTTATGACAAATCCGAGTATGGTTTTGACGGTAATACTTGTGCAGTGCTTACAGCGATTGATGAGCAGTCAGGTGATATTGCAATGGGTGTAGATAAGGCGTTTGAAGCACGTGAAAATAAGATGAGTGATGCGCAGCTTGAAGCGATTGGCGCAGGTGACCAAGGTATGATGTTCGGCTATGCGACCAACGAAACACCGGAGTATATGCCTTATCCGATTTCACTTGCACACAAATTGGCATTGCAGCTTACCAAAATTCGTAAAGATGGCACTTTAAAGTATTTAAGACCCGACGGAAAGACACAGGTTTCTGTTGAGTATGACGAGAACGGTAAACCTAAGCGTTTGGAAGCCGTTGTTCTTTCCACACAGCATGATGCAGATGTTACACAGGAGCAGATTCACGAGGATATTAAGAAGCATGTATTTGATGTGATTTTACCGCAGGAATTAATTGATGCAGATACGAAATTTTTTATCAATCCTACAGGACGCTTTGTTATCGGCGGGCCGCACGGTGATGCGGGGTTGACAGGGCGTAAGATTATTGTTGATACCTATGGTGGGTATGCACGACACGGCGGTGGTGCATTTTCTGGTAAGGATTGTACGAAGGTTGACCGCAGCGGTGCATATGCAGCAAGATATGTGGCAAAAAATATTGTTGCGGCGGGATTGGCAGATAAATGTGAGATTCAGCTTTCTTATGCGATTGGTGTCGCACAGCCGACTTCTATCAATGTAGATACGTTTGGAACAGGGAAGCTTTCCAGCGAGAAACTTGTGGAGATTGTACGCGAGAATTTTGATCTTCGTCCAGCGGGAATTATTAAGATGCTGGATTTAAGAAGACCAATTTACAAACAGACAGCAGCTTACGGACATTTCGGTCGCAATGATCTTGATTTGCCGTGGGAGAAACTGGATAAGGTTGAGGTATTAAAGAAATATTTATAGGCGGATTCAATAGAAAGCATTGAATTTGGCGGACACTAAAGTTTGCTGTGGATTCGCTTGGTATATAGGGACTGTTGAGAAAAAACAATTTCTGACAGTCCCTTTATTTTTATGTGCAGACCCGTGTATCGGAAAAGTGCCGAAAAAGCGGCACACGGGTCGTGCGGCGAGTAAAAAAGGGGAGTATTTATGTATCGCAATATAGTATTTGATATGGGGAATGTGTTGACGAAATACAGCGTTTCTGATTATATCCGTAAATATATTACAGACAAAGGCATATTTTCAGAGGAACTTTTTCAGACAATAAAAAATGAAGTCTGTGCGTCGGTGGAATGGATTCGAATGGATAGGGGAACGCTTACAGATAAGGAGGCAGTTGCTTCTATTTGTATGCGTGTGCCAGAGCAATATTTTGAAATCATCGAATATTTTATCCGTGATTTCCGTATGAAACCTGAGTTAAATCTTCCAATGGAGCATTTGGTACAGGCTTTAAAAGAAGCAGGATATGGATTATATTTAATGTCAAATACATCGCACCGCTTTCGGAAATTTTGCAGAAATATTGCGGCGATTGCTTATATGGATGGTATTTGGATTTCTTGTGAGCATGGATTGCTCAAGCCGGAAAAAGAGGCATATCTTGATTTTTTTGCACAGTTTGAGTTGAAACCAGAGGAATGTTTGTTTATTGACGATTCCGCAGCAAATATTGAAGCGGCGCAAAATCTTGGAATGCAGGGGATTGTCTATCATCAAGATATGAATGAGCTTGTGCGGAAATTAGCAGGGTTTGTCGATTTACACGATATTTAGATTATGATATAATAAGGAACTGTGAAATAATGTGAGAGCATCTTTTATGTCTTGTTTGTGACCAGAAAGGAATGGTGAAATATATGAATCCAAGTTACTTTCGTATTAAATTGCCAATGGATCAGGCTGTACAGCGCTTATGCGGTTTTGAGGGAAAAACGCCGAAGGAAACAATTTTATGCAGACCTACCCAAGCTGTAAGTCACTGTATTGATGAAAAAAAGCAGTGGAAGGGAAGTTGTTTATTTGTTTATGAAAATAAAGGCTGGACAGTTTTCGAGGATTTATCGGGCTTTTATGCTGGTATGCCTGCCAAGGCTTGGCAGGAATTTGCACAACAGGAGGATTTCGTGGCGGCGGGATATAATGATGCGATATTGTATGGTGAGTTGGTGGTCATTACAGGCGGCGTTGTAGAGAAAGAATTTCTCGACGATTGGGAAATGCCGGAGGACAACTGCAATAATGGGGATAAATTTCCAGAAATTCAAGAATGGACTGACGCTGCCGATTTTGTGGACAATGATGATATTTTGTACGGAGAACAGGGAACAGTTTTGATTTTTTAAGGAGGAATAAAATGGCTTTTTGTCATCTTCATGTACATACGGAATACAGTCTGCTGGATGGATCGAATAAGATTAAGGAATATGTGAAGCGTATTAAAGAACTTGGCATGGACAGTGGGGCGATTACGGATCACGGCGTAATGTACGGCGTGATTGATTTTTATAAGGAAGCGCGGGCAAATGGGATTAAACCAATTCTAGGCTGCGAGGTGTATGTTGCGCCGAATTCTCGTTTTGACAAAGAGGTAGGAGGCGGCGAAGACCGCTATCATCATTTGGTGCTTTTGGCAGAGAATAATACAGGCTATGCGAATTTAATGAAAATTGTAAGTAAGGGCTTTACAGAAGGATATTACTATCGACCACGTGTGGATATGGAAGTGCTTCGTGCGTATCATGAAGGGATTATTGCGTTATCGGCTTGTCTTGCTGGAGAAGTGCCGCGCTATATTGTAAAAGGGCTTTATCAGGAAGCAAAAAATGTTGCGCAGCGCTATCTGGACTGTTTTGGAAAAGGAAATTATTTTCTGGAGCTGCAAGATCATGGGATACCACAACAGCGGACAGTAAATACCGCTTTGGTACGTATGAGTAAAGAGTTGGATATTCCGTTGGTGGCGACAAATGATATTCATTACACATATGCCGAAGACGCTGAAGCGCACGATATTCTGTTGTGTATTCAGACCGCAAAAAAGGTTTCCGATGAGGACAGAATGCGGTATGAGGGCGGTCAATACTATGTAAAGAGCGAGTTGGAAATGCGCGAATTATTTCCATATGCGCAGGAGGCGATTAGCAATACAGCATTGATTGCGGATCGCTGTAATGTGGAGATTGAATTTGGCGTAACGAAACTTCCAAAATTTGATGTACCAGAGGGATATGATTCATGGAGTTATCTAAATAAGTTGTGTTTTGATGGTTTGGATGAACGGTATGCGAATGAAAAAGAGCAACATATGGAAAAGCTGAATTACGAATTGGATGTCATTAAAAATATGGGGTATGTTGATTACTTCCTTATTGTATGGGATTTTATTAACTGGGCGCGGGAAAATGGCATTCCGGTAGGCCCTGGGCGTGGCAGTGCAGCGGGAAGCATTGTTTCTTACTGCCTGCACATTACTAATATCGATCCGATTCGCTATAGTTTGCTCTTTGAACGTTTTTTAAATCCTGAGCGCGTTTCCATGCCAGATATTGATATTGATTTCTGTTATGAACGGCGGCAGGAAGTTATAGATTATGTCAGCCGCAAATATGGTGCGGACAAAGTCGTGCAGATTGTTACATTTGGTACAATGGCGGCAAAAGGTGTAATCCGTGATGTGGGGCGTGCATTGGATTTGCCATACAATTACGTTGATGGTATTGCGAAAATGATTCCCAATGAACAGAATATGGGGGTTTCGATTGACCGCGCGATTGAATTGAATCCGGAGTTTCGCAAGCTTTACGAGGAGGATGAGCAAGTACATTATCTAATTGATATGTGCAAAAAATTAGAGGGGCTTCCGCGCCATACTTCTATGCACGCGGCAGGCGTAGTAATTTGTCAAAAACCAGCGGATGAATTTGTACCATTGTCGAGAGGAAGCGATGGTGCAGTTACTACGCAGTTTACAATGACCACCATAGAAGAATTGGGGCTTTTGAAAATGGACTTTCTGGGTCTTCGTACATTGACTGTAATTAAAAATGCTGTAGACAATGTAAAAAAGACAACGGGCATTTCCATTGATATTGATCATATTGATTATAATGACAGCAAAGTGCTTGCTTCTCTTGGTACTGGAAAAACGGACGGTGTATTCCAGCTAGAAAGTCAGGGCATGAAAAACTTTATGAAAGAACTGAAACCGCAGAATTTGGAAGATGTAATTGCGGGAATCTCTCTGTACCGTCCCGGGCCAATGGACTTTATTCCAGCATATATCAAAGGAAAAAATAACCATAATGCCGTGACATATGCTTGCCCGCAGCTTGAGCATATTTTAGCACCGACTTATGGCTGTATCGTTTATCAAGAGCAGGTTATGCAGATTGTGCGTGACCTTGGTGGTTACACAATGGGGCGCAGTGACCTTGTCAGGCGTGCTATGAGTAAGAAGAAGGCGTATGTAATGGAGCAGGAACGCCAGAATTTTGTTTATGGAAATGATGCAGAGGGTGTTCCAGGGTGCGTTGCAAATGGGATTTCGGAAACGGTGGCTGGTCAGATTTATGGTACAATGATGGACTTTGCCAAGTATGCGTTTAATAAGTCGCACGCAGCTTGTTATGCAGTGGTTGCTTATCAAACTGCTTATTTAAAATATTATTATCCAGTGGAGTTTATGGCGGCGCTTTTAACGTCCGTAATTGATAATAATTCTAAGGTATCCGAATATATTATGGTGTGCCGCAATATGAATATCTCCATTCTTCCACCTGATATCAATGAAGGGGAAGCTGGATTTTCTGTTTCTAATGGTGCGATTCGCTATGCCCTTACGGCAATAAAAAGTGTGGGCAGACCTGTGATTGATGGAATTGTTGCGGAACGGCGCGCGCATGGGCGCTATCAGAGTCTAAAGGATTTTATTGAGCGAACCATCACGGTTGATATGAATAAGCGTGCGATTGAAAACTTTATTAAGTCGGGAGCATTTGATAGTTTTGGGGCGACACGTAAACAGCATATGAGTGTATTTGTACAGATATTGGACAGCATACAACATAGCAAGCGCGGGATTATGGCAGGACAGATGTCACTTTTAGATATTGTTTCGGAAGAAGAGAAAGAAGAACTGGAAATTAAAATGCCCAATGTGGGGGAATATCCCAAGGAATTAATTCTAAGCTTTGAAAAAGAAGTGCTGGGATTCTATATTAGTGGACATCCGCTGCAGGAATATCAAGGGCTTTTGGAAAAGTATACCACGGCAAAAACCTCCGACTTTTATTTAGACGAGGAAACAGGTCATATGCACGTTACAGACAACAGCAAAGCGACAATCGGCGGCATGATTGTAGATAAAAAAATCAAATATACAAAAAATGATAAGATTATGGCGTTTTTAACAGTGGAGGACTTGGTTGGCAGTATTGAAGTGTTGGTATTTCCAAAGGATTATGAGCGTTATTCTGCTAAGCTTGTGGAGGATAGCAAGGTATTGGTTCAGGGCAAGGTTTCTGGTGAGGAGGAACGCGACGGCAAACTGATCTGCGAGAAAATTACTTCGTTTGACGATCTCCCTGCAAAGGTGTGGGTGAAATTTCCCAATCTGTCAAACTATATGGAAAAAGAGCCGGTACTGTTTGACGCAATTTTTGAATCGGAAGGAAATGACAAGGTTGTCATTTATATAGAAGAAACGCGTCAGATGAAGCAGCTCCCCTCCAACCGCAATATTCATGCAGACGGGGAAGTGCTTGATCGGCTGCGGGGGCTGTTTGGTGAGGAGAATGTGCGGTTGGTGCATTAAATTAGAATAAAAGGAAAGAAATAATGAAAAATATGGAATTTTACAAAACAGAATTGCAGGCGGTAAATGGTGATATTACAAAAGACCACGGCGTGCAGGCGATTGTAAATGCTGCGAATACCAGCCTGCTTGCCGGCGGCGGTGTAGACGGTGCGATTCACTGTGCGGCAGGGCCGGAACTGCTTGCCGAATGCCGTCTGCTCAATGGGTGCTTTTTGATAATGTTACATTGGAAACGTATCAAAGGGAGATTGAGGC
>CBCOYO010000162.1:0-7449 GCA_965114465.1 uncultured Lachnospiraceae bacterium | reverse complement strand
AAGCACCTGCTCCTGTGTGCCGTCAGGGTACTCCACTTTGTTCATACGACCACATTCATCATACTCCATTTTTGTAGAGTTGCCAAGTGCATCTATCTGTTCGATTAAGCGACCGTCTGCATTGTAGCTGTTGCGGATACAGCTATCACCAAGTGCAATGGCAGTGATATTGTGTGATGTGTCGTAAGTATACACTGTATTGTTTTCCAATTCGTCCGTAAAGGTAACTGTATTGTTTTCTTCATGATAGGATACAAAGCTGCTTCCCCTGCCCATTAGGGTCTGTGCAGTAATTCTCTCGGATTCATCATATTCATTTGTCAGATATGCGCTGCCGGAGAAATCAGCAATTGCAAGGATATTGTCGTTCTGGTCATATACAAAGGTGATTTTCTTCCCGTCCGGATTGGTTAGGGATTTTAGCTGCTCTCCTTCATATGTAAACTGTGTGGCATTTCCCATTGCGTCTGCTGCTTGTATTAATTTTCCATTGGAATAAGTCAGCGTAATAAATGCATGATGCTGCCCTTCAATGCGTACAATCTGCCCTTCGCTGTCTGTCTGAAAACGGTAAGAAACAAGACCATTTTCTGTTATCTGCTTTAAATGCAGGCTGCTGTCAAACAGGTATTCTGTATTATCCAATTCCTTAACAGCGTAAGTTCCGTCTGCATTCTGCTGCAAGGAATAAAATGCGCAAACACCTTCTTCCAACTGAAAGCTTCCATCCTCCGGATTTTGAGTAAATGGTATGCTGTCATCATTTGGCGTAATAAAATATGCCCCGTCATCCTCCAAGAATAGAAGGTAATTCAAAGAAAATGTCCATTTGCTTCCAAGGATTTGCGTGCGGTCTTCTCTCTGCGAATCATAAAGAATTGTAAAGCGCAGTGCGTCTTTTCCATAATCTTCAATGCAGGTATGGCTCCACAGAAATGCTCCCGTTGCAATATTTACAGGGTCAAGTGCTTTATAAGGCATTTTTCCGTCAAAATACGGCTTCTTTTTCTTGTCGTCCGGCGTTCCTTTTTTCTTTGCTGTTTTTGTCTTTGTCTTCTCAAGAGGGCTGTATTCTCCATCTCCGCCGCTATTTTTTGCCCGAACACGATACGAATGCTCTGTGCTGGGTTTTAAGCCTTTAAATGTATGGCATGGCTCATCCGTGCCAGAGCCGCTGTCCTCAACTGGTGTAGGCTTTCCATCAAACTCTACATCATAACCGCTTGCACCGGGTACACGCGGCCAGCTTACCCGTATTGATTTTGGTGTGGATTTTGATTTGACACCCTTGGGCGCTTCCGGCGGTTTGGCAGGCGTTCTAATTATTAAGTATGGCGAATAAGGACTAGAGCCGCCTGTATTATTGGCACGTACTTGATACGTATATCCTGTATCAGGCTTTAACCCTGTAATCTTCTTGGAAGTCCCCGTAACAGGATAACTCTTTCCGTCAAACATTAAGTCATAGCTTTTAGCGCCTTTTACAGGATCCCAGCTTACGGTAACAGAATCCGGCGTTGTTTCGACCTTCACATTTTCCGGTGTAGAGGGCGGCGTTTGCAGCGTTCTTACGGTTTTGGGTTCGGAATAAGGGCTGGAACCGCCGGCATTGTTTGCACGTACTTTATAAGAATACTCGGTATCCTCCGATAATCCATCGACTTTATGGGATGTCCCTGTTACATGATACGTTTTGTCGCCAAAGACCAGATCATAGCTTGTCGCACCGCTTACAGCCGGCCAGCTTACAGTTACAGAGTCTTTCGTCGGGGTTGTTGTCGTGCCGCTTGGTTTATCTGGTTCATTGGGCAGCGTGGAAACATTGTGTTTTGTCCCGTATCTGCTGGAACCGTCTGCATTGTTGGAACGCACTGCATATGTGTGGTTCGTATTGGGTGTTAAGCCAGAAAACTTCTTGGAAGTACCATCTGCCACGCGATGTTCTTTATCATCAAAATTAACATCATAGCTTGTTGCGCCATCTACAGGATCCCAGCTTACTGTAACATCATTTTTCGTTGTTTCTTCCTTGGGTGACGCTGGTGCTTTTGGCGTGGTCTTAACATTTTTCGGTGCTCCAAAGGAACTTGATCCGCCGGCGTTCTTTGCCTTCACTTGATACGAATGGTCTGTATTGGGTGTAAGGTTATTTACCTTTAAAGAATTTGCCGTTGTATGATACTCTTTTCCATCTACGAATACACCATATCCGGTTGCGCCTTCTGACGGATCCCAGCTTACTGTAGCAGAATCCTCATCTGTTACTGCTTTCACACCGCTTGGTGTTCTTGGTGCTGTCAGCGCATTTCGCTCCGCACCATATGCACCTGCACCATCCGCATTTTTGGCACGTACTTTATAAGGATAATTGGTGTTAGGCTTTAACCCTGTAAATGTCTTGGAATTGGTTGTTACGGGGTATTCTTTGCCGTCAAACAGTACATCGTATCCAGTTGCACCGCTTACTGCATTCCAATTTAAAGTTGTAGAATCCTCTGTTGACTGTGCACTTGCGCTGGTTGGTGCTGCGGGAAGAACTGGAAGCGTTGTAATGGACTGTTGATTTCCATAATTGCCTGTTCCATCTGCGTTTTTAGAGCACATTTTATAAGTGTAATTCGTCTTAGGAGATAACCCTGTAATCGTTTTTGAAGTTCCAGTTACCGGATAAGTCCCACTGCCAAGCTGCAACTGATATCCGGTTGCACCGCTGACTGCTCCCCAATTTACTGTAACGGAATTGGTTGTGCTTGTCGCGGACATGGTTGTCGGTGCTTTTGGAGCGGTTGTAACGGTCATTGCTGTAGAATAGGCACTGACCCCATCTGCATTTTTTGCACGTATCTGGAAAGAATATCCTCTGTTTGCAGTTAAGCCGGAATAGGACATTGTTCTTCCTGTAGTACTTTGTACACTTCCATTAAACAATACATCATAACCTGTTGCACCGCCTGCCCCATTCCAATTAATGGTTACGGTATTCTCTGTAGAGCTTTTGGTAATTCCCGAAGGTACTGCTGGCAGTGCTGGAAGTGTCTGTATGGTTTTTGAAGTGTTATAATTACCAACTCCATCCGCATTCTTTGCACACATTTGATAGGTATAGTTTGTCTTGGATCTTAAACCTGTAAATGTTTTTGAAGTTCCTGTAACATGATAATCGGAATTGTTAAACCGTATTATATATCCGGTTGCGCCGCTGACTGCTCCCCAATTGACTGTAACCGAATTGGTCGTGCTTGTCGCTGACATACTTGTCGGCGCTTTGGGGGCTGTTGTTACAGTCATTGCTGTTGCATATTCGCTAACGCCGTCTGCATTTTTGGCACGTACTTTAAATGAATAACTTCTATTGGCTGACAGACCTGAATAAGTCTTTGTCGTTGTTGTGACATTACTTACACTTCCGTTAAACATAATGTCATAGCTTGTCGCACCGCTTGCTGAGCTCCATGAAATAGTTGCTGTATTTTCTGTAGACTTCTTCGTAATATTTCTTGGCACTGCCGGTAGTGCAGGAAGTGTCTGTATTGTTTTTGTACTACCGTAAGAGCCGATTCCATCTGCGTTTCTGGAACACATTTGATAAGAGTAGGAAGTCTTTGATTTTAAGCCGTTGATTGTGGCTGACGTACCACCGACATAATATTCATTCCCACCAAGTTTTATCATATAACCTGTTGCGCCGCTCACAGCTCCCCAATTGACTGTGACAGAATAGATTGCGCTGGTCGCTGACATCGTTGTTGGTGCTTTCGGAGCAGTTGTTACAGTCATTGCTGTAGAATATGCGCTGACACCGTCTGCATTTTTAGCGCGTACTTGGAATGTATATCCCTTGTTTGCAGACAGCCCTGTTATGGTTTTAGAATTCGTTGTAACACTGCTTACACTCCCGTTAAACAGTATATCATAACCGGTTGCGCCGCTTACCGCATACCAATTGATTGTCGCTGTATTTTCTGTAGATTTTTTGGTAATTCCTGTAGGCACTGCCGGAAGCTGCGGCTGTGTTGTAATGCTTTTGGCAGAACTGTATGAACCATTTCCATCCACACTCTTTGCACAAACCTGATAACTATAGGTTGTCTTTGATTTTAAGCCTGTTATCTGATATGACGAAGCGGAAGCAGATGCATTGTAAATTGTATTGTTAAATTTTACAATATATCCTGAAGCACCTGTGATTCTGTCCCATTTCACAATAACGGCATTGGTTGTGCTTGTTGCACTAATATTTGCCGGTGCTTTCGGCGGTGTTGTTACCGTCTGCTGACCTGTGAACAACCCGCCGCCATCCGCATTTTTAGTACGCAGTTGAAAAGGATATGCCTTGTTTGCTGTTAATCCTGTAAATGTTTTTGATGTTCCTGTCAGGCTGTAGCAAGTACCATTAAACATTAAGTCATAGCCTGTCGCACCGCTGACAGCATTCCAGCTAATGGTTGCGCTTGTTTCCGTAGCACTTTTCCGAATGCCTCCTGGTGCGGATATTCCTCTAAGTTCTGGAAGATTGTTTGGTACATCATTAGCATCATAATTATAATAACCAATTGTCATATAATTAGAGCCTGATGCGATTTTTGTTCCTGAACTGTTATATGCATCGACATAAACGGTATATTTCTTTTGTGTTGTTAGTTTTGATGGACTTACGAAACAATTTGTCTTTAAACTTTTGTTTTCATAAATATTACCTGTTTTTCCATCTTGTGTCATGCGCACATGATATCTTGACGCACCCGAAACTTTGTACCAGCTTGCTTTAATAGAGCCATTTTTATATAATAGCAGCTCGATTCTTACATTTGTCATTCTATGATTCTCCTTTATTTTATAATTTCTGACCGGTCATAATTATAAAAAGGAAAATAAACGAGAAATGTAAACATTATATTTTAAAAATTCTGCCTACTAAACCTATTTTTTCATATTAATCTCCATTCCGCTTTAGCGGCTCAAATAGATATGAAAAATACTTCTAAGGCAGTGTCTTTTGCTGCCTTAGAAGTATTTTTCACACTATCACCTCAATTTCAATCACAAACAATAACCTCCTCCATTGCATCTAAAGAAGTTCCAAATGCAAGATTTATCGAATTCGTCATATTAAATGAAAGTTCATAAAAAGCATCATAACCGTCATGGGGAATCTTAAATATAATGCTGCTTCCTGTATAGCCATATACATCAAGATCAGAAATAATATCACCTCCCGTTACCCAGACAGTCCAATTACTTCCTTCAACACCATATGCGCACGATTCTGTCCTTTCAATGCCAACACACGCAGCACGCTCCTCATCAAATATCCACTGTCCTTCAAATTTCTTAAAAACATCATCAAGGCTTGGATCTGCCATATCGATGCTTTCTTGAATTTCAGGCGGAATCGTAAATGATTCGTTTCTGACTTCTGCCAAATATCCAGCAAGTATGTACGTTCTTGCCCGTGTCATTTCTTCGGCGGTTGAATTTTCTAATTGCGGTTGAAGGCTTCCACCAAAAGCCGCCGCACCAGCACCTTTTACATTTTCCTCTTTTCTTTTGATCCATGCGCGTTGTTCATCCAACACGGTTGCTTTCGTTTCAGCATCTAATTCATCACTTAATCTGCTCCATAAAGAATTGAGTTCCTCATCCCAAAGCTGGTACCACTGTGCGGTAAGCTGATTCATTTCCTGTTGTCCCATGCTGCTCCAATCAGCATTCTCATATTCGCAGGACTGAACCTCTACTCTTGCAATCTCATCCTGAATACTTTCCGTTTCATCTTTTTCTTCTATATCCATCACATCTTCTATCTGTCGATTCTCTGTAGTTTGAAGAGGCTCATCAAATTTAGGAAATTGTACTTCTTCCACTTTTGCACCGCAGCCACTGCAGAATGAAGTAAACATAACACACAATAATATTAATATTCTTTTTCTTTTCATAATACTTATCTTCTTTCTCTTAAATATTGTTCAAACAATTTATCCTTCCAAATATATCTCCAAGAACGATGTGATTTTTCCATGTGTATATTCGCCCTCAACCAGACCAAACTCTGGATCATAATATTTATTATCATAAAACAGCGTCCAATGAGTATACCCCGCATCTGTATGGATTGTCAAAATCGAACACTTGTAAGGAACTGGATTTTTCTTGGAAATCCGCTTATTTCTTTCAGCGTGTCCGATGCCATAAAAATCAAGTATTTCTATCAATTGACCGATGCTCGTAGCTCCATCTGTTTTCATATCCCTTATTACTTCCTCAACGCTTTTTCCTGCAATCATAGCAATACATGCCTGTCCACACGTTGAAAAAGTAGGTTGCATAATTAACTCCATCTATCTTTCCTCCATCTTGCTAAATCCCACCGCATAGAGGCAGGCAATCGTGTTCTTCCCTCATATAATTATTTTTCCAGCATCATCAAGTAATTGTCAAACCTTGCATTCACATAACCCGCAAACAACTTTTCCATTGCACCAAGGTCACGCTTTGCATGGTATTCATCGAACGCATTATAATAAGAAATTCTGTCTGCAAATTTAATGTCAATTGGCGGATATCCGGCTTTCATCAATTCCAGATTTACAAGCAGTCTTCCGGTTCTGCCATTTCCGTCAATAAAAGGATGAATTCCCTCGAATTCAATATGAAACCATGCAAGACGGGAAATGATATGATCTGTATTATTCCGATAATCCTCCAACAACTGATCCATTTTAGGCTGGATTAAATACGGCTGTACTGGTTCATGTTTCGCACCCATGATTTTAACCGGAACTCTTCTGTAAACACCGCGATCTTCCCGTTTATCTGCCAATACAAGATAATGAATCTGCTTGATGATGCTTTCTGATAAAGGCATCTGTTCTTTTACCAAATCACGCACAAAATCAAATGCCTCTTTATGCCCGACTGCCTCCATATGATCTTTTAACGGCTTCCTGTCAATCGTCAGACCACGCAAAACCATATCCGTTTCTCGCAAGGTCAGTGTATTTCCTTCAATTGCATTTGAATTATAGGTATACTCAATAATGAATTCCTCTGTCAAACGCTCCACTTCCCCCTCTGTCAATGGACGTCTGGTATCCAGTTCACTTTTCTTCCTGTCTATAGCTGCGAGTAAACTTTCTACTGCTTTAAACCGTCCATCCACTGGTTTTCTTGTATCTAGTGGAATCATCCAACGGCGTCCTTCACGAATAACACCTAAAACCTTCCCTTCTGCGCATAATATACGCACACGTCTATCTGAAATTCCCCATTTCTCTGCGGCTTGTTTAACTGTCATATACATAAGGAGTACACCTCTCTTTCCGAAACATTATACCCCATTTTCGGAACAATATCAATCAAATAGGAATAATATTCTCCGTCATATGATAGTTTTAAGGTAACAGTTCAGGTAGGTCTGCGCATTTACTGCGCTGACCGTAATAAAATGTA
>CBCOYO010000161.1:0-7562 GCA_965114465.1 uncultured Lachnospiraceae bacterium | reverse complement strand
CACACCGAATGTTCGTAAATTGTTGCAAAATCTGGCGTTGGTGTGAATTGTAACGGTGATTGTCAATTGGAAATTCTGCGCTCTACAGCTTTACAGGCGCAGAAAGAATGGAGGAATTTTATGAAGCGTCAGCAACACAATGATACCCAAACAAATTTTGCTTTTAAAATACTTTATGGGCTGTGTCTATGTCTGACAGTGCTTGCACTCAGCGGTCAACTAAAACTATATGAGCAAAAAAAAGCGGTTAGTGCTGCCAATATTCAGCTTAGCGACACCAGCGAAATCAAACGGCTTGCGCTTACCTTCGATGATGGGCCTCACCCTTCCTACACGGAAAAACTGCTTGATGGTTTAAAGGAACGGGGTATTAAGGCAACTTTTTTTGTCACAGGCGAACACGCAGCACTTCACCCCGATATTATCAAACGTATGTACGAAGAAGGACACCTTATTGGCAACCATACCTACAGCCATATTCAATTAACCTCTACAAACCGCGATAAATTTAAGGAAGAATTAGTGAAGACAAACGAAGTGATTCAGGATATCACAGGCGAGGAAGTCCAATATGTACGTCCGCCCTATGGTTCATGGGATAAAAAGCTGGAAACGGAATTAAATATGTTCCCGATTCTCTGGAATGTTGACCCGCTTGACTGGTGCACAGAAAACGCTGTCCGTGTTGCACAGACTGTTATTACAGATGCCAAAGAAAATGATATTATTTTAATGCACGATTATTACGATTCCTCTGTGGAAGCGGCACTCTTAATTGTAGATGAACTGACAAAACAAGGCTATGAATTTGTTACCGTTGACGGAGTTCTATTTGATTAATTTTCTCAAAATACTTGTCAAAACGCATTGGTTATTTTAGAATAGTTTCTAACATATAAACATTCTGTACTCCAAAAACTACTACATAAAAAACGAAGGAATTTCCTATTATGATTTATAAAAAATATACAAAGACAATAATTATTATTTCCCTTGTATTATTGTTAATCCTATGCCTATTGGCTGGAATATTATTGGGCAGCGTACCGCTAAATCCTTTCGATGTTTTTCGCGTATTGACTAGACAAGAAACGACATCCACCACCTATATTTTAATTACTACCGTGCGCCTCCCCCGCGTTCTTGCTGGGGCGCTTGCCGGTATGGGACTTGCTGCTGCGGGTGTAATTCTACAAGGTGTAATGAACAACGCCCTTGCCAGCCCCAACACAATCGGCGTTAATTCTGGCGCTGGTTTTGCAGTTATGCTTGCGCTACTGTTTACGGATAACTACCGCCTTTATATTCCGATTGCTGCATTTGCCGGCGCACTGCTGACAACCATTACAATTTTTGCGCTTGCATATGCCGCTGACAGTTCCCGCACTACCATTATTCTTGCAGGCATAACCGTATCCAGCTTTTTAAATGCAGGCATTAACACCATTAAACTATTGGACTCGGATATCACGATCAATCTTACTTCCTTTATGATTGGGTCACTTTCAGGACTGACACTAAACAAACTTGCCATTCCAAGTATTGCAATTCTCCTTGCGCTTATTGTTGTACTGTTCTTTACAAAACCTTTAAATTTGCTCGGACTTGGGGATGATATCGCACGTTCGCTGGGTCTGCGCGTTTCTGTCGTGCGTCTTTGTCTGTTGGTACTATCTAGCATTCTTTCTGGCTGCGTTGTAAGCTTTGCTGGATTGTTAAGCTTTATCGGACTAATTGTGCCGCATATATGCAGACAGCTTTTTGGAAATGACGCACGCTTCCTGCTGCCCTGCTCAGCACTGTTAGGAGCAAGCTTTGTGTTAATCTGCGACTTGCTGGGACGTATTATTTTCGCTCCATTTGAGCTGCCTGCCGGAATCTTAACAGCTTTTATCGGCGGCCCATTTTTCTTGTATTTGCTTTTAAAAAAGAAAGGAGGACGCAGAATCCATGCTTGAATTTCGCCATGTCAACGTTTCCTGTGGGCGCACCCCAATATTAAATGACATAAATGTCATATTTAATAAAGGAGAAATCACAACAATTGTAGGCCCAAATGGCTGCGGCAAAACAACACTTTTACAGTGCCTAAATGGTTCTTCTAAAGTTACCTCCGGATTGATTCTTTTAGATAAAATTCCTTTTCTTGATCTGCCGCCCAAAAAACGCGCGTTAAAGCTTTCCTTTCTTCCACAAATACGCACAATTATTCCTTCCCTTCCAGTGCGGACACTAGTAGAGCATGGACGCTTTCCGCATCTTGGTTTTTCGCGGCGAAAATCCATGCAGGATAGAAACATCGTAGAAAACGTTATGCGCTTTACTCATGTGAAAGAATATGCCGATCAGTTTACAGATACCCTTTCCGGCGGCATCCGCCAAAGAGTGTTTTTTGCAATGGTACTTGCGCAGAACTGCGAATATATTGTTTTGGACGAGCCTACTACCTATTTAGATTTGGCGGGACAGCAGGAATTTTTGGAGATGTTTTTGCAGTTGAAAAAGGAAGGGCGAACGATTATCCTTGTACTGCATGACTTAGCGCAGGCAATGGAAATCTCGGATCGGATTGTTGTAATGAATCGGCGGCAAATTGCCGCCGTTGGTACTCCAAAGGAATGCTTGGAACAGGGATGGCTTGAGGAAGTATTTCAGGTACAAGTGAAGAAATTTATGGATGGGGAAGAGGCGTATTATTTCTTTAAAGGAAAATAACCTGAAATTCTGTAATCATTGCCAGAAAAATAACAATCTTAGCCTGCCTGACCACGAATCTGACCATAAAATTCTGACAGTCCATTCATATACTGCCGTTTTGCTTCCATAGAGGGATGCACATATCGATTCAATGTAATCTGCACATCAGCGTGTCCTAGCATTTCACTAAGACTTTTTACATCCGTTCCTCCTTCTATGCAGTTTGTAGAAAATGTATGACGAAGAATATGAAAATTTTTATCAGGCAATCCGGCGTCAGCTAAAATTTGTTTAAAATGGTATTGTAATGTACGTGGTTCCATTGGCTTTTTTCCGCCAAAAATATAGTCCTTATTATTTTGAAATGATATCAGCAGTTCTAATATCGCGGCAGGCAGCGGAATTTCTCTTTTGGAATATTCGCTTTTTGGTGGTGTTTCTACCAGTTTCGTTTTGGTCTTGCAGCCTTCCACATAAAGGCGCTGCACGGTTCGATTGACCATTAAGATTTTATTTTCAAAATCAATGTCTTCCCATTTTAGAGCGCATAATTCCCCAAGCCTAAGGCCTGTAAACAAGCAAAGTAGTATTGCCATTTTAAACCGATCCATTTCTTGATAGAGTATAGAAATAATTTTTTTCTGCTCGTTTTTGGCAAGTACTTTCACTGGACTGCCATGCAAATCTGCAGGCGGTTTTTTTAGATATGGCATTGTTATGGAATATTTTTGTGAAGCATATTTTAATATTTGATTTAAGGCGCAGTAGATGCTTTTTCGGACGCTGTTTGACAAATCATCTACAATTTTTTCTCTTACATAGGTGTCTGTCAATTCCATTAGCAGCGATTTCTGAAAAATATTTTGTAGATATTTTTTCACAATTAAATTGTATTTTATGTAAGTAGACTGTTTTCTGTTCTCTTTTACATCTGCAAGCCATTCCTCAGTTACCTGTAAAAAAGTAATATCATCTACAACAGGATTTAATTGTTCCTTGCAGGCTGCTGTCTTTCTCATTTGGTCTTTTATCAAAAGATTTTTTTGAGTGGTCAATTTTTCCCGTACCTCTTCATATGTTCTGCCATAAATAGAACGGTAAATATGTTTTCCTTTCTCTTCGCTGTATATTAGGTAACGACCTTCCCAGCGCCCGTCTATTCTCTTTCTGATATTTTCTCCGTGTCTTGCCATTTTTCGTTTTCCTCTCTGTTTGGGTGGTGATTAATAGTGTCTCATATAAAATCATACCAATTTTGACCACGAATTTGACCATAAATTCTTTTAAAATGCTTATTTTTTCAATAAAATACAAAAAAATCTGATGTCCCCATATGGCAATTCCATACGTTACATCAGATTTTTTCTGCTGCTTTAATTTTTTCGATATTTATTTTTATGCTCACAAACGATTAGATTTTCCTTTCTGCACAGCACGTATTGTCTGCTTATACAATATGGGCTGTGCAGAAATTGGAAAATCTTAACGGTCGTTAGTATAGAGAACTGCTTCCACAATTGTTTTATCGCCGAGCGTTATCTCTTTTATGCCAATTTCCTTAACGTATCTGAAGCACCATACAGAACCGCATTCCATTCTCTGCTCGTTCTGCGAATAGTTCGCCGTCCATTTTGCACATAATTTCTCTGCCAATATACAGCCCCAATCCATTTCCTGCTTTGCCCTCCACATTACTTCCACGGTAAAAGCTGTCAAACAGATGCGGCAATTCCTCTGCTGACACTGGAATTCCGGTATTATACACTCTAATAATTTGACAGTATTCCTCCATATAGAAGTCAATGGAAATCCGTTTCCCATCGCCATATTTCAGCGCATTTTCCAACAAATTTTCCAGTGTTTCAAACGCACGTTCTATATCACCCTTTAAAAGCTTATCCGCATAGCTGCCAATCCGAAACTCCGTCATTGCAAGCCTGCATTTGGGCGCATAAACTTTTTGCACTTTATTCATTAGCGCTTTTAAATAAAATTCCCCTTCTTCCACTGTTATCGCCAAAATATCCTCGCTGGACGTTGTTATTATCTCCTTAACAAACTGTTCAATTTCCGCCGCGTGCCCTGCTATCTGTGCCGCAGCATACACCTTCTGTTCCTCCGTTTGATAAACACCCTCTTTTAATGCCTTTGCGTATAATTGAATTGTACTTAGCGGAATTTTAATATCGTGGGACAGCGAAAGCAGCAGCATTTTTTTATCTTTTTCCAATTTTAACGCCCGTGCCTTCGCAGTGCTTAATGAATCTCGCAGCATGGCAATGCCCCACACAAATTTCCCGAAAAAACGATTTTTGCCCTCTTCTAGTTCCCCTTGCAGATGCCCTTTGGACAATTCAAATGCCAAATCACTTAATCTGTGAAATGGCTTTAAAATATTCTTTCGGATATATAGCAGCACCGCTAACACAAACATCCCACTAAAGAACAACACGCTTTCTGCAACGCCAAACCATCTTCTGCTGCCGCACGCTGCTATATAATCAAACCGCACAAACCCATTTAATGTTTCTCCTGCGAACAGCGGCTGAATAAAACTCTCTTTTCCATTTCTTGAATGAAAAAACGCCTGCAAAATCTCTTGGTGTATATTCTCTTGGTTTGAAACATCTAAATAATCGACCGCACAAACCCATTTCATCCCTAATAAATCTGGCTGATAAAATGCGCCTTCTGCGGTAAATTCTGCCATAATACGGTTTATCTCCACTTTATATTCCTGTGATTTCTCTGTATTGATCGCTCCTCTCCACCAATACAGCGCAAACGCTGCAATTCCATAAAGCAAAACGATAGCAGCTATCAGGCTGTTAAATTTCTTCATATTGATACCCCACACCCCAGATGGTCTTAATGCGTTGCGGCTTTTTGGGATCATCTTCAATCTTATCCCGCAGCGTTTTAATATGCACCGTCAAGGTCTGGTTCTCGCTAAAGGAATCCATGCCCCAAATCTGATGAAACAAGTATTCCTTATTCAGCGTTTTCTGCGGATTTTCTGCAAGCAGAACTAATAATTCATACTCTTTTACGGTTAACGCCACTTGCTTATCCCGCAAAAAAACCTGTTTTGCTTCTTTGTCAATGGATAATGCACCAGAATGAATAATGGTGTTTTCTTTCTTTAAATTATAGTTGCGGCGCATTAAGGCTTTTACTTTGGCGCATAAAATATCCATATCTACCGGCTTCTCCACATAATCATCCGCTCCCAGCCGAAATCCGTTCATTTTATCCTCTTTATCAACCTTGGCGCTTAGGAAAATAATCGGCGTATTGCTGTTTTTCCGAATCAGCGAACAGACTGCAAACCCATCCATTGCGGGCAGCATTACATCCAATACCACAAGCTTTGCCTTATTTTCCTTTAAAAACGCCAGTGCTTCCTCTCCGGAAGAAGCCCCCTTTACCGAATATCCCTCCCGTTTTAGAAAGGTTTCCATTAGCCCATTGAGTTCTGCATAATCCTCCACCAAAAGAATATCTACCATTATTGAAACCCACTTCTTTCCGCAATTATTACTTTTTGTCCTACTATGCTCACGAACGATAAATTTTATTATACTCACGAGCGATTAGATTTTCCTTTCTGCACAGCACGTATTGCCCGCTTATGCAATATGGGCTATGCAGAAATTTGAAAACCTTAACAGTCGTTAGTATATATCACTCAAGATAATTACGCTCGTGCGTCGGCGTTATCGCAAATCCGCTTATTGCTGTTACCATCCCATTTCCATCAGCCAATTTGACAGCTTGCGTTCTCGTTCTTTTTCCTTTTCTTTCTCCTGTGCTGTGTATTTTCCGAATGTATATTCACCTTTGATATTTCCATCCTCGATATAAAGCACTCTGTCACTTTTTGCTGCAACTTTCATATCGTGCGTTACCAGCATAATCGTTGTTCCCTCTGCATTAATCCGATTTAATTCCTTCATTACTTCACGGGAGGTCTGCTGGTTTAAAGCACCTGTCGGCTCGTCGGCAAATATTATTTTCGGCTGATTAATCAGACTGCGGCAGATGCAGGCACGTTGAAGCTGACCGCCTGATACCTCATTAATATCATTATCCGCAATCTCATGAATGCCCAGCTTATGCATTAACGTCTTTGCCCTGTCGTTAATCGCCCGGTGCTGTTCTTTCCCTTTGCCATTTTTGGACTGATAGGCTGGTAAGATAATATTATCATAAATGCTGAGATTCTTTAACATATACATTTGCTGGAAAATAAATCCCATTTCATCCAGCCTTAAATCACTGATTTCCGCAGGTTTCATTTTGCTGATATCCCTGCCAGAAAACTCCACCTTTCCCGCAGTAATATGATCCATTCCGCTAATGGTATATAATAATGTCGATTTCCCAGAACCGCTCGGGCCCATAATCGCCACCATTTCCCCTTCTTTTACTGTCATATTGACATTTCGAAGTACATTGTTCTGTCTTTTGTTTATAATATACGTTTTACATAAATCTTTTACAGTTAATAATTCCATGTTCTATTTTCCTTCCTATTTACACTCTTTTATTATTGCTTCAATATCTATTCTGCTGCATTTATCCTATTTCCCTGTTTTATATTGTTACGATTTTGTCCTGTTGCATTTATCCTATTTCCCTGTTTTATCATTATTACGATTCCGCCCTATTGCATCGTTTTGCTGTAACAGTTCAGGTATGGGCTGTCGCATTAAGGGAAACATATACAAGATATCGTAATTCTGTACTGCGTTTTATGCTATATCTTGTATAATCAAAGCCTATTGCGACAGCCCCGTAATAAAATGTAGTGGAGGTATCCAGCCCATCGCGAAGCGATTTCCAATGGCTGGATACGTAACAGT
>CBCOYO010000160.1:0-7577 GCA_965114465.1 uncultured Lachnospiraceae bacterium | reverse complement strand
ACATTTTATTACGGTCAGCGCAGTAAATGCGCAGACCTACCTGAACTGTTACATACTAATAATCGTTACCATAAGCAATCCGACTTTGGAGGTTAACATGAACGAGAAAGCATTACGAATACTCGAATATCATAAAATTATTCATTTATTGGCAGACAAAGCCACTTCTGAACCTGGAAAAGCGCTTTGTGAAAAGCTTCTGCCAATGACCGAATTAAAAGAAATTGAAGAAGCCCAGCAGCAAACTGCCGACGCATTTACACGGCTTGTAAAAGGCGGACGCATCCACTTTAGCGGCAATAAAGATATCGGCTATAGTGTTAAAACGCTGGAAATCGGTGGTTCTCTTTCTGCTGTTGAACTGTTAAAAATTGCGCAGTCCCTTGCGTGCGCCACAAGAGCCAAAACGTTTTCCCGTGCGGAAAACAATGAAGAAATTGACGACAGTTTACAAGCATATTTTAATAACCTAGAACCGTTGACGCCGCTGCAAAACGAAATTAACCGCTGCATACTCTCTGAAGAAGAAATCGCTGACGACGCAAGCAGCACCTTAAAACATATCCGGCGCAGCATCCATTTAACAAACGAAAAGATTCACAACCAACTAACTGGAATGGTAAACGGCAGTTATCGCACCTATCTGCAAGATGCAGTTGTTACAATGCGTAACAACCGTTATTGTATTCCAGTAAAAGCCGAACATAAAAGCAATGTTCCAGGTATGATTCACGATCAGTCCTCGACAGGTTCGACACTTTTTATTGAGCCGGCTGTAGTTGTCAATCTCAATAATCAGTTAAAAGAACTTGCCATGCAGGAGCAGGATGAAATTGAACGCATTCTTGCAGAATTAAGTGCCACTGCTGGAGAACATACCGAAGAATTGGCAAATAATTACCGCCTGCTAACAAAATTGGACTTTATTTTTGCTCGGGCAAGCCTTGCCGTTGATATGAATGCATCACGCCCATTATTTAATAACAACCGTTACATTTATATCCGTAAAGGACGCCACCCTCTTTTGGACAAGAAAAAAGTTGTTCCGATTGACATTCATCTTGGAAAAGATTTTGACCTTTTAATTGTAACAGGCCCTAACACTGGCGGAAAAACAGTTTCTTTAAAAACCGTTGGACTTTTTACCTTAATGGGGCAATCCGGACTGCATATTCCAGCGCTCGACCGCTCGGAACTTGGTGTTTTTACAGAAGTTTATGCTGATATCGGTGATGAACAAAGCATTGAGCAAAGCCTATCCACCTTTTCGGCGCACATGACAAATACCATTTCCATATTGAAGCACGCAGACCAAGATTCTCTCTGCATTTTTGATGAACTCGGCGCAGGAACTGATCCCACAGAAGGCGCAGCGCTTGCCATTGCGATATTAAAACATCTGCACAACCGCGGCATCCGCACAATGGCAACGACCCATTACAGCGAGTTAAAAGTATTTGCCCTGACGACTTCCTATGTGGAAAACGCCTGCTGTGAATTTGATGTGGAAACACTCCGCCCCACTTATAAGCTGCTCATCGGCATTCCAGGCAAGAGTAATGCCTTCGCGATTTCCTCCAAATTAGGACTTCCTGACGAAATTATCGAGTCCGCAAAGGAACATATTAGTGAGGAAGAAGAGAGTTTTGAAGATTTGCTTGCTAACCTAGAAACAAGCCGCAAAACCATTGAGCAAGAACAAAATGAAATCCAGCGTTACAAACTGGAAATCGGTTCTCTAAAGCAGAAATTAGAGCAAAAACAAGAACGCCTTGAATCCCAAAAGGAAAAAATTCTACGTGAAGCGCAAGAGGAAGCAAGGCAAATTTTACAGGAGGCTAAGGAAGTCGCTGACGAAACAATTCGCACTTTCCAGAAAGCCAACACAGGCAAAACTTCTATTCAAGATTTAGAAAAAGCCCGCACCAAAGTCCGCGATAAAATCACAGAGAAGAATAAAAAACTTACAGAATCTGACAACAATAAACCCACACATAAAGTGTTGAAACCCAACCAACTTAAACCTGGTGATTTTGTAAAAGTCGTTTCAATGGGCTTAAAAGGAACAGTATCTTCCAAACCTGACGACAAAGGCAATTTATTTGTACAGTGTGGCATTATTCGCTCAAAAGTTAATATTAAAGATTTAGTCCTATTAAAAGACGACACAATGCCCGGTGTAACAAACTATCAAAAAGGATGGGGAAACAATGCGAAAAGTTCCAGCAGTTCCAATATCGGCAGTTCCAAAACCGCAACTATTTCAACAGAAATTAATCTGCTTGGCAGAACCGTTGACGAAGCATTGTCAGAACTGGACAAATACCTAGATGATGCCTACCTTTCGCATGTTCCAAGTGTACGCATTGTACACGGGAAAGGCACAGGCGCACTGCGGCAGGCAGTACAGCAGCATTTAAGACGCGTTTCCTATGTGAAATCTTTTCATTTAGGAGAATATGGCGAAGGCGATTCCGGCGTGACAATCTGTGAATTCAAATAGACTGTCCTCTTATCCATAAAACCCAAACCACATAAATATAACAACACAAACGCTGGGAAAGGAAAATTGCACAATGGCAAACAAACAAAAAATATTAATTGTTGACGACGACGAAAATATCGCAGAACTAATTTCCTTATATATGACAAAAGAGTGCTTTGAAACAAAAATCGTTTACGACGGCGAATCGGCGCTGCACGAAGCAGATTCCTTTGCACCTGATTTAATCCTGTTAGACTTAATGCTTCCAGGCATTGACGGCTATCAGGTATGCCGTGAAGTACGTCAGAAATCGCAGACCCCCATTATTATGCTCTCCGCAAAAGGCGAAGTATTTGACAAAGTATTAGGGTTGGAGCTTGGTGCGGACGATTATCTGGAAAAGCCCTTTGACACCAAAGAACTTGTAGCGCGCGTTAAAGCCGTGCTGCGGCGTTACAAAACCGCAGCACCTGTTACAGAAGCCCCCGCTGCCAAGCAAGTCAGCTATCCCAATTTAACTATTAATTTAACGAATTATTCCGTAATTTACAATGGTAAAAGCATTGATATGCCGCCAAAAGAGCTCGAATTATTATATTTTCTCGCCTCCTCACCCAACCATGTCTATACACGCGAACAACTGCTCGATCAGATATGGGGCTATGAGTACATTGGCGATACACGCACAGTAGACGTGCATATTAAACGCCTGCGTGAGAAAATAAAAGACCATGAATCCTGGCGCATTGCAACAATCTGGGGCGTCGGCTATAAATTTGAAGCCAAAAACTAATGAATGGGGTATTGACTGTATATGAAACGAACGTTATACTTAAAATTTGTACTCGCCTACTTAATTTTTGCGTTTTTTGGTTTTATTGTTGTAGCGACATTTACCTCAAGCATGACCCTAGAGCATATGAAAAGGGAACGTGCAGATGCTTTATATCGAGAAGCCCTGCTGATATCGAACACCTACGCCGCCGACTTGTACAATAGCGAAATTACACTGGAATCTGTGTGGCGTCAGATTGAAGCGATTGGAACATTTTTAGGCTCTCCCATCTGGATTGTCAATCCCTCCGGACTGATTGTACTTGATTCCAGTTCTCCCTTGGACATTGAAAATCCCATTACGATACCAAACTTCAGCCCTACCATAACCGGAAATTCCTTTTACACGGTAGGCAATTTTTTTGGTATGTTCGAGGATGATATGATATCCGCATTTGCGCCAATTACAGGTCAATATAAAGTGAAAGGTTATGTTGTTATTCACGCATCCACCAAAGAACTACAGCGTTCCTGCGACTCGCTGCTAAATATCTCCTATTTAACATTACTGATATTGTTTTTGCTATCACTGATTATTTTACTCTTTTTTACGGAAATGGTTTATATTCCTTTGCGGAAAATCACCCATGCAACGGAACAGTATGCAGTCGGCAATTTTCTCTACGAGTTTCAGCTTGATAGTGAAGACGAAATTGGATATCTTGCGGCATCCCTTTCTTTTATGGCAAGCGAAATGGCAAAGAACGAGGACAACCAGAAACGTTTGGTAGCAAATATTTCTCATGATTTTCGTTCGCCGCTCACTTCGATGCGCGGCTATCTGGAAGCAATGCTTGATGGCACTATTCCGCCGGAACTGCACGAAAAGTATATACGTATTGTGCTCAATGAAACCAACCGCCTAACCAAATTAACCAATTCACTGCTGACACTCAATAACCTAAATACAAATGGCATGATATTGGAACGCACTGATTTTGACATTAATCAAGTAATTAAAAATACCGCCGCTGCCTTCGAGGGTATCTGCCGCGAAAAATTAATTACCATAGAACTTATCCTTACCGGAGAAGAAATGTTTGTAAACGCTGATATGGTAAAAATCCAGCAAGTGCTTTACAACCTTGTAGACAACGCCATAAAATTCAGCCATAAAAATTCTTCAATAAAAATTGAAACCATTGAAAAGTCCAACAAACTCCTCGTGTCTGTAAAAGATAACGGAATCGGCATCCCCAAAGACAGCCTGCGCCTTGTTTGGAATCGTTTCTACAAAACCGACCTTTCCCGCGGCAAAGACAAAAAAGGAACAGGACTCGGACTTTCCATAACCAAAGAAATTATTCACTCCCACAAGGAAAATATTAACGTCGTCAGCACAGAAGGCGTCGGTACAGAATTTATTTTTACACTGGAAAAAAGCAATGAAAAGAAAGCATTATCTTAAAAAATTGAATTATAAAAATTTTATATAATTTAACAAAAAAATTGGAGGATAACAGGATGTATATTGTATGTTTAGATTTAGAAGGCGTATTAGTACCCGAAATTTGGATTGCGTTTGCCCAAGCAAGCGGAATCCCAGAGCTCAAACGCACCACCCGCGACGAGCCGGATTACGAAAAATTAATGGACTGGCGTCTTGGCATCTTAAAAGAACATGGACTTGGCTTAAAAGAAATCCAAGACACTATTGCAACCATTGACCCCATTCCCGGTGCAAAAGAGTTTCTTGACGAACTGCGCTCCTTTACGCAAGTTATTATTATTAGTGATACCTTTACTCAGTTTGCAAGCCCCTTAATGAAGAAATTAGGCTGGCCCACCATCTTCTGCAATTCACTGGAAGTTGCCGAAAACGGCACGATTACAGGCTTTAAAATGCGGATTGAAAATTCAAAATTTACCACTGTGAAAGCCTTGCAGTCCATCGGATACGAAACAATTGCCAGCGGCGACAGCTATAATGACCTTGGCATGATCCGCGCAAGCAAAGCGGGATTTTTATTCAAAAGCACCGACAAAATCAAAGCCGACAACCCCGACCTTGCCGCATTTGAAACATATGACGAACTTTTAGCCGCTATTCGGAAGGAAATTTTGTAAACATAAGGAAAGGATCGAGAAGAAATTTTTGTAACAGTTCCGCCTAGGATTTGCATTTACTGCAAAGTCCGTGAAGCAGAGCAGTGGCAGAGATCCATCAAGCCACCACGAAGTGGTTTGCATGGCTTGATGCTTGCAGCAGGAATCCAAAGGCTGAACTGTTACAAATTTTTTGACTGATTGAAACGATCAAGAAATATTTTATAATTATTATAGAAAAATTATTAATAGAAAGGAAAGATTGTTATGGCTGTGTGTTTGAATACAGAATCTGCCTTTTGGGATTTTAAGATGCTAACAAGTGATGAATATTTTGTGGATAAATCTGGTATTATTGAAATTATAAATAAAAGGATTGGGATTAAAAACCGATTTATCTGTATCACCAAACCGCGCCGTTTTGGAAAAACTTCCATTTTAAATATGCTTGGTGCATTCTACTGCAAGGCATATGACACAAAAGCACTGTTTGATAATCTAAAAATTAGTAGCAGCAAATCCTATAAAGAACACTTAAACCAATACAATGTAATCAATCTTTCCTTAAACAATTTGCCTGACCAAAGAGAATCCTATGCAGACTACATCGGGCTTATCCTTACATCGATTCGCAACGATATTATTGAGGAATATCCCGAACTAAAGAACAAATCATTTGCCAATATCGCAGATCTGCTGGCTGCAACACGCGATCAATTTATCTTTATAATTGACGAATGGGACTATATCTTTAGTCATGAACTTTTTCCAGAACATCATAATGATTTTCTGGAATTTCTAAGGAATCTGCTCAAAGACAGACCCTATGTGGCACTTGCCTATATGACCGGAGTTCTGCCTATTAAAAAATATAGCACAGGCTCTGCCCTCAATATGTTTGACGAATATACTATGCTGAACGATCACTTTTTTGAGGAATATTTCGGTTTTATGGAGTACGAAGTCGAAGTGCTCTGCAGCAAACAAGATAAAGTTCCACTAGAAACTATCCGTGATTGGTATAACGGCTATCAGACCACCGCCGGAACAAAAGTATACAATCCGCGTTCGGTGGTATTAGCATTACTAAATGGATACTGTCAAAGCTATTGGACAAGAACCGGCAGAATGGATGAAGTTTTGTTCTTTCTAAAGCATAATATCGGTGAAGTGCGGGAAGATGTTGTTAAAATGATAAATGACACATCTGTCATAATTGATATTGAACAAGAATATTCTGCCGGACAAGAAGCCCCCAGAAACAGAGAGGAAATTTACTCTGCAATGATTATCTATGGCTTACTGTCCTACCACGATGGCGAACTTCGGATTCCCAACAAAGAACTGATGCTGGAATTTCAAAAAGCATTAAAGGACGATGATTTCGGCTACGTGGCAGAGCTTGTACGTAATTCCGCCGCAGTGCTTACTGCAACCTTGGAGCAAAAAAGCGATATTGTAGCTTCCTATCTCCACAATATCCACAACAGTGAACTACCCATCTTAAAATATAATGATGAAAACAGCCTTTCGTGTGTGGTGACGCTTGCCTATCTTTCTGCGCGCAGCAAATATCGTATTGAGCGGGAGGAAAAAAGCGGCAAAGGATTTGCAGACTTTATTTTCCATCCGAAACGGCAAAACCTGCCAGGGATTATCCTGGAACTAAAAGCAAACAGCACACCACAAGAAGCCATTGCACAGATAAAAGAAAAGGAATACAGCCAAAAGCTGCGCAATGAAAAAGTCCAAACCATTCTGGCGGTTGGACTTAGTTATAATACGACGGAGAAAGTGCATCAGTGTATTATTGAGGAATTATCTATTTGAAAAAATTAGAATTTTCCAATCTCTGCACAGCCTCTATTATATAGTTGGGTAATATTTGCTATATACAAAGAAAAATCTGAGCGTTTGCGAGTATAACAGTATCCCTGCACTTTTAATTATGCCATTATTCATTGCACAAACAATACATGAGAAAGGGATGTCCGAAAATGTAATTTATCCACAATATATTGCTTAAGGTTTAAATTATTCCAACAATATATTGGATAAATAATATCATTTTCCAACACTCCCTTTCATATTTAATATAGAGAGTTTTTTGGTGTTTCTTATCCATATAATGAATCTTTACATTATTAAAAACTAGTAGCAGTTCAGATAACCCATTGAACTGTTACGTATCCAGCCATTGGAAATCGCTTCG
>CBCOYO010000159.1:0-7636 GCA_965114465.1 uncultured Lachnospiraceae bacterium | reverse complement strand
TAACAATTCCTAACAAATCTCAGCGCCTGCGGGCATTGCTTTCTCTGGCGTCATTAACGCAAGATTACCGTCTGCATCCTCTGCACACAACAGCATCCCCTCGGAAAGCACACCAGCAAGTTTTGCAGGTTTTAGGTTGACCAGCACCATTACTTTTTTGCCGACCATTTCCTCTGGTGTATAGTATGCCTTAATCCCTGATACAATCTGCTTTACCTGTGATCCCACTTTTACTTGGCTGCAAAGCAGTTTTTTGGACTTGGGAACTGCCTCGCAGGAAAGAATTTCGCCAACTTGGAACTGCATTTTCTCAAAGTCGCCGTATTCAATTTCTGCCTTTGGTTCTATATCCATCACGGCTTCGTCTTTCTGCTCGTCCGGCGCTGCAGTTGCTTGAGAAGCCTGTTTTAGCATTAATGCTTCCACTTTTCCCTCAATTTCCTTGGGATCGAGGCGCGCAAATAAAATTTCTGGTTTGTCTGTTACCTTATTTCCTGACGGGTATACTCCAAATGTCTTTGTAGACTCAAAATCCCGCACTGCGCAACGGAGCTGCTTGGCAATTTTCTGAGCAGTTTCCGGCATAAACGGCTCTAATAATCCTGCACCGATCGCAATGCCCTCTGTTAAATTATAGAGAACTGTTGCAAGCCTATCTTTTTTCGCATCATCCTTTGCAAGCACCCATGGCTCTGTTTCATCAATATATTTATTGCAGCGTTTAAACAAGGCAAAGATTTCCGACAATGCATCTGCCACCCGCAAATCTGCCATTTTCGCTTCTACTTTATCATAAACTCCGACTGCAACCGCTTTTAAATCCTCGTCAACAGCTTCCACAGCGCCTTTATTTTCCACTATGCCGCCGAAATACTTATTGCTCATGGAAATGGTACGGTTTACCAAATTGCCCAGTGTATTTGCCAAATCAGAGTTCAGCCGTTCCACCATTAAATCACCTGTAATTGACCCATCATTTTCAAACGGCATTTCATGCAATACAAAATAGCGCACCGCATCAACGCCGAACAACTCCGCCAAATCGTCTGCATACAAAATATTTCCTTTGGATTTACCCATTTTATCATTGTTCTGCAAAAGCCACGGATGCCCAAAAATCTGATGTGGCAGTTCCTCCCCGAGTGCCATTAAGAAAATGGGCCAATAAATTGTATGGAATCGAATAATATCTTTCCCAATTAAATGCAAATCCGCAGGCCAAAGCTTATGAAACTGCTCTGTGCTCTCTCCGTCTGCATCGTAACCAATTCCTGTAATATAATTTGATAACGCATCCAGCCACACATAGATTACATGCTTATTATCGAAATCAACGGGAATCCCCCACTGAAAAGATGTACGCGAAACGCACAAATCCTGCAAACCTGGGATTAAGAAATTGTTCATCATTTCATTTTTGCGCGATACGGGCTGGATAAATTCTGGATGTTGGTTAATATGTGCAATCAGCCGGTCTGCATATTTACTCATTTTAAAGAAATATGCTTCTTCCTTCGCCGGCTTTACCTCCCGCCCACAGTCAGGGCATTTACCATCTTTTAACTGTGATTCTGTCCAAAAGGACTCACACGGTGTACAATACAGCCCTTCATAAGAGCCTTTATAGATATCTCCCTGATTGTATAGACGCTTAAAAATTTTCTGCACCTGCTTCTCATGATCTTTGTCAGTGGTGCGGATAAATTTGTCATACGAAATATTAAGCTGATCGCAAAGCTTTTGAATAATCCCCGCCACTTCGTCGACAAATTCCTTTGGCGTAACACCTTTTTCCGCCGCCTTTAACTCAATTTTCTGTCCGTGCTCGTCCGTGCCTGTCTGGAAATAAACGTCATAACCGTCTTTCCTTTTAAAACGCGCAATGCTGTCCGCCAGTACCACCTCATAATTGTTCCCGATATGCGGCTTGCCGGATGTATATGCAATTGCTGTTGTAATATAATATTTCCCTTTATTTTGCATAAAATGCCATCGCCTTTCCGTTATTTTTATAAAGAATCATTATTAACTATTTATACAGAGCGTCAAAAAGATTTGCCGTTCAGTTGCGCCAGCCGCACGCCACAAAACGGCAATTTTCCTTTGTACGGCTGTGTGCATTTTGTTATACTTAGTTGTTATACTAAGCGTCAGTTTTATTGACGCTTAGTATAACACAATCTTCCTGCTTTGTAAACCATAGAATTGTATGCAACGTTTGCATGCAACAGTTCAGATAACCCATTGAACTGTTACATATCCAGCCATTGGAAATCGCTTCGCGATGGGCTGGATACCTCCAACCACTACATTTTATTACAGGGCTGTCGCATTAAGACAAACGGATACAAGATATTCTAACTCTGTGCTAAGCTTTATACCATATCTAGTAGCATCAAAGCTTATTGCGACAGCCCCTACCTGAACTGTTACATTTGCATGCAGACTTTGCAGTTCTATTTCTTATTCTGCTTCACGAAATATCTTTTTCACTGCTTCATACGCCAATTTTGGTCTGCGATACTCGTCCACAATGCCTTTGTTATTCATTGTGCGCGGGCGGCCGCCAAACCAGCTATTGCACACTCTGCCGTCACAAAACTGCCAAATATAAACGCCACTGGTTTCTGAATGCGCCAAAATTGCTTTTAACTGTTTTTCAAGCGCTTCTGCCTGATATTCTTCCGACCATTTCACCCGCTCCGGCGTGCGGTAACCGTATATTGCACCAGCGCCAACCTCCGTAATTAAAAATGGTTTGCCTGCACCCTCTGTAGAGTTCTGTACCCAATCGTATAAATCAGCAAGATATGCTTCGACAGGCGTATCGTGATACCACAGCGGATAAATATTGTAAGCAACAACATCCACCAGCCCAAAGCAGATATCTGTTTTAAACTGACAGCTTGCAAATGACCGCGGGCGGCTGCTGTCCAGACTGCGTATTAGGGAAAGCTGTTGCGCATAACAGCTTTTTCCGTATTCTGTATGACTGGCACATTCATTTAAAATCCCCCATATATAAATACTTGGATGATTATAATGCGCCGTAATCATTTCACGAATACAGTCTTCGCATTGACGTTCAAAATTGGGGTTGCGCATTGCTTCCTCAGACAGCCCCCTTGCATGATTTTCCTCCCATACAAGCATTCCCGTTTCATCACATAAATCCAAGAAAATCTCATCATTAGGATAGTGCGATGTCCGTACAGAATTTGCGCCTAAATCTCGCATAATCAAAAAATCCTGATACATTGCAGCAAAGGGAAGCGCACAACCAAACTGCGGATGCTCCTCATGGCGGCAGAACCCTTTGATATGCAGTTTCTTGCCATTTAATAAAATATCCCTGCCCTGCACTTGAATTTCGCGAAATCCGAATCGATCGATTAAATCGTCAACTGCCTGTCCCTGCGCGTCCTCCAAAATAGCAGTCATTGTATAAAGTGCTGGATTTTCCGGACTCCATTCCTCAATATTGGGGCAAAAAATATCAACAAGAATATCGGCGGCATCATTTCCATTTAAAGAGAATTTTTGCACTGCTGTTTGATTATTGATATTTTTTCCTTGCAATATAAACCGAATCTGACCTGCGAAATCGCATTCCATTAAGTTTTGAATCGCTGCGGTTACCTGTGCGCACCAGCCGTCTGCCGTTTTCAGCGGTGTTATGTGCAGCTTTGTAAGATAAGCATTCCCCAATTCTTCTAGTGCCACTGCACGCGTTATTCCACCATAAGTCTGATAATCATTTTCAACGTGCAGCGCCGAAGCTTCGCTAAATGCATTATTAACACAGACTTTTAAACAGTGACTACCTGCTGAAAGATTTTTGAGAACCACCGAAAAAGGTGTATATGCATTGTAATGAGAAGCCACTTTTTCTCCGTCTACGTACACCTCTGCAGTATGGCTGACACCTTTCCATTCCAAACGAATATTGCCTGTGGCTTGGAAGTGCGTTTCATATGCTGCACAACCACGATATGTACGTGTTTCGGGATATGTTTCCCAACAGCTTGGTACCAAAACACTTTGATGTACAGATGTTTCCCCCGCTTGTGGCATTGTGTAAAAATCCCACAAGCGGGAAGAAAGTTCCGTTTGCTTTCTGATTTTGTGCGTTGTAAATGTTCTTAACATAATTATTTTACCTCCAAAAAAGGCAGATAAATGTACTATTTCTTTAATATATACTGGCGAGCGCTTAAAATTGCCAATAACGCCGACTCACGAGCGTAATTAACTTGAGTAATATGGTAAAATTTATTGCTCGTGAGTATAACAACCAAATACCTATGAAATAATATACCTGCCAATTCGTTCTGCACAACCCCTTACAATATTGTTTCCATGCCAACCTTCTGCGGCTTTAACCCGCATTTTTCATAGAACCGCATTGCTGTTTCATTGCAGCTCCATACATTTAAGGTTACATTATAGCAGCCATTTGCACGCGCAAATCTAAGGACTTCCTGATACAGTGTCATGCCGATATGCTGCCCACGAATCTGCTCGTCCACACATAAATCGTCGATATACAGTGTCTTAATATCTGTTAAAATATTGTCATTGATATGCTGCTGAAAAATACAGAACGCATATCCAGCAACTTCATCCTCTACATCCACAGCAACAAAGATTGGTCTGCTTTCATCTATAAGCATCTCTTTTAACTGTTCGTCCGTATATTTCCGACTTCCTTCCTCCTTAAATAAATCAGGACGCCCATTATGATGCACCTTACACACCTGTACCAATAATTTGTGAATCGCTGGAATATCTTTTTCCTGTGCTTTTCTGACTATGTAGTTCATTTTTCTTCCTCCTACTGCAATCAATTTATTAATTATTATTCCGCTCTATCGAACAATCTTTTAATACCAAACAGCCTTTCCAACTCAATAAAATAATCAGAATTCCACTGGCTTTTAGGACACCCCAGAAATATTGTTTCCCCTGATTCTATTGTTCCAATATGTATATCCCAACTTTTTAAAATATCCATCCCAATCAATATATTACCTTTTCTATCATAATTTACATAAATTGTATTCTGCTCTATCGGTAAACCTCCTATTGCAAAATTTGATACAAAATGTTGAAATTTTAGTGCGGAACAACACATTTTTTCTGAATATGTTTCTGGCAAAATATGTTTCTGTCCACCCGTTTCCACACCATAACTCACTTGATATTTCACATTCTTTACTATATCATCTGACTTTAAACAATTACACAATGAAGTTACGGTTCTAAACCTTGCTAATGGAATTGTACTTAGCGAGCAGCCTGTATCAATTTTAACTGGTATGTTCTGAAAAAGTGCCTTAACATTATCCAGCCGAAAAGTTGCCGTTGTTATAAACGATCCCCCGTTTCCCGATAACATTGGTGTCATTTTTATCTTAATATATTTACTCGTCATATACAACACCATCTTCCAATTCCAAACTATCAAAAAAAACTGGCGTTATTGCCTTATCCTGTTGAAACCAGCTTGTATATTCTTCCGTATTGCCGTCCCCAAAATAAACCAATATTCCCTGTACATCATTATCTTCCAGCAACTTTGAATCTAGTAAAATCATACAGGTATCCAATATTTGATTTAGTTGTGATACCCGTACCTTTTTGCCTAAATACTGCTGTAAATCCTTCAACATCAATTTTCCTTCCACGCTTCTCCCCTTTCTTCTCCCTTAATCATACTGATCACTAATAAACCGAAAATCCTCCGTCCGATTTAAAAGCTTTGGCGCTTTTTCTTGAATATGTTTTTCCATAATTTCAACTGCGTAATAAAAAAAGTCCATACTTTCGTTATCGGCACATTTTACACGGGTATACAAACCCTCATTATTGCCGTTAATATAGTCAGAAGGATAATTTCCAAAGTAGTCGCCGATATCCTTATCATTTGGATATTCCTGTTCTATTGCAGTCTTCTCCGCTTTCGTGCCAATCCCTGCATGAAAATCCATTGCCTCGCCGTCCTCAAAATATTCCACAAATAACCGTGAAACTTCCTCTTTGCATTTTGCAATTTCCGCTATCATGGCATCTGCTGTTTCCAATGCAAATTTTTGAATTTCTTGCTTTGCCGCCTCGCTGTTCTCATAATAAATATAAAGGAGCATTTCCTTGCCTTTAATATGTGCTGTAATTTTCTCAAGGCGGCCGTTTTTATTGTATGCTGCCTGCAGTGTCTGCACAAGCTCATCCTCAGGAATCCCGTATAAAGTTAGAGCATTTGAAGCGTCATCATATTCTGACACAATTGGCACAGTATATTCAACAATTTTGCCATAATCTGTATAGTCTAATGCAATTATCTGACTATCCTCCATATCGTTTGCATAATCTTCAAATTCGTGGAATCCAAAGACGCCTTCTTTATATTGTATTGGAATATTGCATAATAACATTTTTGTCCCTCCTATTATTGTAGTAATTAAGAACTTTTCCATAAAGCAGCTTAATTATTTTTCTGCTATAAACTCTTGATATATTCTTTTTGCTTTCAATGCATCCGTCGTATTTCTATTCTTTTGAATAATCTGCATATTAACTTCCTGCAACATTTTTCTTGCGGCATGCTGTGTAGATAAACTTTTGTTTAATCCCAACACCACACCCGCATACTTCTTCACTTTTGATGATTGTACAACTGGCTGCTTTTCCCCTTTTATACCCATTTCCACTACTTTAGACGCTTCAAGCATCTCATCTAAATTCATTGTTCTCACCAAATTTGCGGATAAAAATACTTTTCTTCTATCAATCTTTGGTTTTACCCCAGCCACTTTTGCTGTAGCAGCTATTGTTGATACATTTTGCATAGAAACATCCGTTCTTTTTAACTTCTGACATCTATTCGATAATCTTATCATAATATATTTTAACTTTTAGCATAAGAACCTCCCTTCTCAAAATTCTAACTATCCACCTGCTTTTTTATCAACAACATTTACAATTCCATTTAAAATATCATTAAAAAAATTACTTCAAACTCATTTTCCTGCAAATCTTCAATTTTATACTCCACCGCATCATCACTTGCCTTATCTACAATCGCAGCCTCCATACATCTCTCTTTTACCTTCTTGCTGTCAATTATATACAACATTGGAAAAAAAGTTTCATATTCCGCCCCTGAAACAATATATCTAACTTCATTATACTCTTTTTCGTTTATAATTCCACTATCAAATTTTGATTTTGCCCCCTTGAAAATCCCAACCATATTGTTTTCAATTTCTTTCGTGTGCCGATCTCCCATTGTAATCTGCTCCAAATATCTTTTACAGATTGTTGCCGAATTTAATGTCGGCGGCTGTTTCGTAGAATTAAATTCCGTTTTACACCATACATAATGCACATTTTTATAATATCTCTTCCTTTTATATAAGCTAAATGTGTTCCAACAGAATATAGTAGTGGTTTCTTCTTCGTATTTAGTCCCATGCTTCCTCCATAAATATATCTAAACACATTTAATCATTAATATCAACGATTTTGATTACTTAAAATTTCCTCCTATTTGGTTACAATTCACACCAACGCCAGATTTTGCAACAATTTACGAACATTCGGTGTGAATTGCAACAATTGATGCACACAAAATGCT
>CBCOYO010000158.1:7004-7645 GCA_965114465.1 uncultured Lachnospiraceae bacterium | reverse complement strand
GTATCCAGCCCATCGCGAAGCGATTTCCAATGGCTGGATACGTAACAGTTCAATGAGTTATCTGAACTGTTACTAAATGATAAATAAAGGATGTTAATAAACTGACAGATGTTCGATACGCAGTTAGGAAATAAAAAGCCGTCAATTCTACCAAAAAAATATAACGAAATTTTACGAAATAATGAATAGACAGGGGACAGTGAATGAGTATATAATATGTTCAGACAGGAAAATTTTACATAGAATGAGGAAGGGAGATTTTTATGCGGAAAAAGTTAACGGCAGGACTAATGGCAGTCCTAATGGTATTTCTGACAGTTGCGTCAGCTTTTGTTCCCGCTATTTCAGCGGAAGCAGCAGGAACAACGCTTGTCGTGCATTACGGCGGGCGCAGCGACAACAACTATGACGGATGGAACTTATGGATTTGGGAAGATGGCAGAGAGGGGCAGCAGCTTGACTTTACGGATGAGGATGATTTCGGTAAAGTTGCTGTATATCAGACAAACAGAAAGCCGCCGAAAATTGGTTTTATTGTGCGCCTAAACCAGTGGGAGGACAAAGATATTGCAGATGACCGCTTTGTAACAATGGATCAGGATATTGTGGAAATTTGGATAACAAGCGGCGAAGCAGAGTTT
>CBCOYO010000158.1:0-6994 GCA_965114465.1 uncultured Lachnospiraceae bacterium | reverse complement strand
GACGCCAGAGGGAGCAGAATCGTATGATGTGCAGGCGTTGGAGGAAGAACGTTTGAACGCTTATAATGAGGATAGCGCTTTAAAGTTGAATGTGCATTATTATAATTTTGACAAAAGTTACAGTACAGATAATGTGGAAGCCTATGCTTGGGCAGGAGATGAGGTTGGCGGAAGCTATCCGCTTGCAGAAACAGATGATTTCGGGGCATTTTTTAAGGTTGGTTTATTTCCGAAAGAGGGAACGACAACAGCCGGCGTAAAGGTAATTCAGGACGGTGATGCAGATAATGCGCTGGAATATGAAATAGATTTGTCAAAAGCAGCAAATAATATTTTAGATGTTTACATAGTGGAAGGAAACCCAACATTATGGTACAATATGGAAGACGTTATTTATAATCCCGTAATTGCAGAGGCTTATTTTTCAGAAACGACAAGCCAGCAGATATATGTGCTGCTTTCGCGTACGCCGTCTAACTTAGAAACTGCAGCAACGCAGATAACAATAACAGACGAAGAAGGACAGCATTATGCAGTTACATCTGCCGAGAGCACAGATGGACGGGAGATTTTGTTGAAACTTGAGGAGGAACTGAAATTGTCAAAATCATACGATATTTCAATGGAAGGCTATGAGGGAACTCATGTGTCAATGGATAAAATCCTAGTTTCGAATTATTTCGATGAGGAAATGGCATATGACGGAAATGACCTTGGTGCAGTCTACACAAAAGAAAAAACAACATTTAAACTGTGGGCACCGACAGCTTCTGCAGTAACACTTCGGCTTTTTGAGCAGGGTGATGGCGATAATCTCATAGAGGAAATCCCTATGACGCAAGGAGAAAAGGGAACTTGGAGCTGCGAGAAACAGGGCGATTTAAACGGTGTATATTACACATATGCAATTAAAATTGGTAATAAGACAAACGAAGCAGTCGATTTATATGCAAGGACAACTGGCGTAAATGGCGACAGGGGTATGGTTGTAGATTTGGAAGCAACCAATCCAGAGGGCTTTGAAAGCGAAACAAGGCCTGCTTTTGAAAATGCAACAGATGCTGTTATTTATGAACTTCATGTAAGGGATTTATCTTCTGATCCTGCATCAGGAATTAAAAATATTGGAAAGTTTCTGGGAATGACGGAAACAGGCACTAAGAACAGTGATGGGCTTCCGACGGGACTTGATCATATTAAAGATCTTGGTGTAACACACGTACAGATTCTGCCAAGCTATGACTATGCGACTGTAGATGAAACTAAATTGGATACACCGCAGTTTAACTGGGGTTACGACCCGAAGAACTACAATGTACCGGAAGGGTCTTACAGTACAGATCCATATCATGGAGAGGTGCGCATCAATGAAATGAAGCAGATGATACAGGCACTTCATGCAAATGGTATTCGCGTAAATATGGATGTTGTTTACAACCACACGTTTAATATTGAAAATTCATGGTTCCAAAAAACAGTACCAGATTATTATTACCGTAAAGTTGGCAGCAGCTACTCCAATGCTTCCGGCTGTGGAAATGAAACTGCATCCGACCGTGCAATGATGCGTAAATTTATGGTTGATTCTGTTGTTTATTGGGCTTCCGAGTATCATATCGACGGTTTCCGCTTTGACTTAATGGCAGTGCATGATTTGGATACAATGCGTGCGATTCGTGCAGCACTTGACGAGATTGATCCATCTATTATGGTTTATGGTGAGGGATGGACTGGCGGCGACTGCGCGATTTCTTCCGGACAGCAGGCGTTAAAGGCAAATATGAGTCAGGTAGACCGTGTCGGTGCATTTAGCGATGATATCCGCGACGGCATTAAGGGAAATGTATTTGATGCTTTGGACAAAGGTTTTGTAAATGGCAAAGAAGGCATGGAGGAAAGTATTAAATTCGGTGTGGTTGCCGCAACACCGCATCAGCAGATTATGGTTTCTAAAAATGGGAAAGGAACGAAAAGCTGGGCAGGGCAGCCAGGACAGAGTATTAATTATATTTCGTGCCATGATAACTTAACATTTTGGGATAAGCTTGCGATCTCTAACCCAGATGACAGCGAAGAAACAAGGATTAAGATGAATAAGCTGGGCAGTGCGATTATTTTAACAGCGCAGGGAGTGCCGTTCTTCCAAGCAGGCGAGGAAATGCTCCGGTCTAAGCCGTCGGAGAAATCCGAAACGGGATTTGATGAAAACAGCTATTGCTCTCCGGATGCAACAAACAGCATAAAATGGGATAATAAAGCGAATGTAATAGATACGTATGAATATTATAAAGGATTGATTGCTTTCCGTAAGGCACATGGTGCGCTTCGAATGACCACAACGCCAGAATTGCAAAATAACCTTGCCTTTATGACAGGTTTAGAACCCAATGTGGTTGCTTATACAATTTCAGGCAGTCCAAATCAAGAAACAGCAGAAAAAATCTGTGTAATTTACAATGCAAATACAACACCTGTAAATGTAAAACTTCCAGAGGGTACATGGGAAATATGCATTAATGGCACAACTGCGGGAACGGCTTCTGTCGGAAGCGCTGAGGGAAGTGTTTCTGTTGAGGGTATTTCTGCAATGGTACTGGTTCAAGGGGATAGCACTATTGTAAAGGCTGAGCCTTCTAAGAGCGAAGCCAGCAGCGAAACACCGGCAAGTGCTGAAAGCGCAGTGGAATCGGATACACCGACACAAGTAGGAGAAAAAACAAGCAAAACACCGTTTGTTATAGGTGGAATTGCTGTAGTAGCAGCCGCAGCAGCGCTTGGTATTTTCTTAAAGAAAAAGAAATAAAGAAATAATCCAATAAAACCCAAATTTTTAATCATAAGCAGCGAGGGGCTGTCGGAGAATAATACCATTTACGTAATATTTTCCGACAGCCCCGCTGTTTTAATTTGCCAGTCCCATTACTTCATCTACCGGAAGTGATAGTACAATGCCGTGTGCGTCTGTGTGTAATCCACATTTTTCCATAATTGCAGACATTACTTCATTTTTGTGTTCTCTTGGGACTACAATCATAACAAAATCTTGTTCGTCCTGCATAGAAATTCCAAAATGCTGGCTGACATTTTCCGAAGCACGACGCCTGCCTTTCATAATAGTACCACCTTTTGCACCAGCGGCTCTGGCAGCGTCTACAACGTCATCGCTAAAACCGTTTGCTACAGAAACCCAGATTGCCGCATAAGCTGCCTTTTCACTCATCTCTTTTTCTTCTCCCTTCGCCTTTTCCTTCGATATAGACTCCGATTGTTTGTGCAATACATTCATAACATTATTTTGCAGTCCGATAACAGGTATTGTAATCGCAATACCACCTCCTTTTTGATGAAAGGAAAGCTGTTTTTGGATTGCCTCAAATACCTGACCAACCTTAGATTTTGGTAGGCAGGTAAGCGTCAAAAGTTTGTTCGTGCCACGCAGACCGAGAATATCCATAATTTCGGAGGGGGCAGTACCTTTTCCACGCCCCTGAAAGCAGATTGGAATTTGCAGGCTGTCAAATACTTCCTCTAATTTTCTCTCGTCTTCTTCTTTGGTAATTGTAATCAGCATTCGTGGAACAATCTGTGGATTCTTTTGGTCGCTCATGCTTAATCCTCCTCAAAATCAATCACAATATCTTCTGACAGTTCATCCATAGGAAGCGGAACTGCTTTGGATTTCTGGGCGTAGACAAGCCCCATTATCTGTATCGCAATTAGCGGCGCTAATGCGACAAGCGCGACAATACCAAACGCATCTGTTACAACATTGCCGCCAACAGCAGTACAAGCACCCATTGCCAACGGCAGCAGAAACGTAGACGTCATAGGCCCGCTCGAAACACCGCCGGAGTCAAATGCAATACCAACAAAAACAGGCGGCACAAAACGGGTAAGTACCAGCGCTAGTATGTATCCCGGAATCACAATCCAGTAAATGCTGATTCCCGTTAAAACACGCATCATAGCAAGCGCAACTGCACACGCTACACCAATAGACAGGGAGGCGTTCATCATTTTGTACGAAACCGTTCCGCCTGTAATTTCTTCTACCTGTTCATTTAATACTTGAACAGCAGGCTCTGCTTTGACAATATAGTAACCAATTGCAATGCCAATAGGGATTAATAGCCATTTAAACTGTCCGTCCGCAATGCCGCTGCCCAGTAAGCTTCCAACCGGTGCAAACCCGATATTAACGCCAGTTAGAAATAGAATTAGCCCAATTACGGTATAAATAAAGCCGATTGCCATTCTTTGCACTTGACGCTTGCGGTAATTGTGTGAGAAAATCTGAAATACAGCGAAAACACCGATAACAGGCAGAATACTGAACAATACCTCTTTTGCATAATGTGGTGCAGAAGATAAGAATTCACGTGCTACGTCCTGCGTTGTTGCAAGGATTGGGATTTCAACAGCCGTATAGACGGCTTCAGTAGGGTGATAAAAAATCCCCAGCAGCAGCACCATTAAAACAGGGCCAATACTGCAAAGTGCGATTAAACCGAAACTGTCATTGCTTCCGTTCTTATCACTGCGAGCCGCTGACAAACCAACACCAAGTGCCATAATAAAAGGAACTGTCATCGGGCCGGTAGTAACACCGCCTGCGTCAAAGGCAACCGCAACAAATTCGGAAGGTGAAAAGAAAGATAAAGTGAACATCAATACATAAAGTATGATAAGCAGTCGAGAAAGACTGACTTTGAACAGAATACGCAGCAGCGAAACAACGGTAAAAATACCAACACCGACTGCAACTGTCCAGATTAATACTTGATTGGGAATTGCCGCTACTTGATTTGCTAGAACCTGAAGGTCGGGCTCGGAAATCGTGATAATTGCCCCCATTAGAAAGCAGATAACGCAAATCAGCAGAAGACTTTTGTTTTTTACCAATCTGCCGCCGACGCCCTGACCTAACGGTGTCATAGCCATTTCAGCACCCAATTGGAAGAAGCCCATACCAATAATCAGCAAAACGGCTCCTGTGAGAAACAAGACAAGTGTACTAACCTCCAGCGGAACAAGTGTAACGCTCAAAAGTAAAACGATTAACGTAATGGGCAGTACGCTTGACAGAGATTCTCGGATTTTTTCTTTTAATTTCTCATTCAAACGATATAAAATCCTCCTTTCATGTTTTCATACACCCTAATAATCTTATTTTACAGGAAAAAGGCTGTAAAGGGAATAAAATTTATGTAAAAAAAGGCAGTTTTAAAAAATTTAATATTTTTTGTATTGTGCAATTTATATATAAATCATATATTTTTTGAAAATATTACACAAAATTTATGAAATTAGCACAAAAAATCTTGCAGGATGTACAAGAATATGCTATAACAATAGTACAAAAGGGAATGGTTTTTTATTGTGTAAAAGACCAAATTTTTATAGTTCTAAAGGGGGATTTATTCATGGAGTTTTTTGAAGTAAAGAATACAGCACAGGTGATTAACAGTTACATTGAAAAAGAAATGTCAATGTTCAAGAAAGTCAGTGATAAAGAACTTTCTGGCAGTGCAATTGCACCAGAGGCTAGAGCAGCGTTTAATAGGAAACCCTATTACAATACTGCGGGAATCAATTTCAAAAACCGTCCAGTGCTGCGTTAGAAAATGCATGATCACAGCATGAGAATACATAAAGGGGCTGACACATTGAGGAAACATATACAAGATAGTCAAATACCATGTTGTGTTTTTCACTATATCTTGCATAATTAAACCTTATTGCGACAGTCCCTTAGTTTTTTTAGACAATAATGCACTATCCTTCTTTCGCGATATGATCCCGTATTTCCTTCTCATGTGATAAACAGTACGCATAGCTGTTTTTCATAAAATCTTGTATTGACTGTGTCTGATACATTTCTTCGATTACATCAAGAACAAGCTTTCCATCTGCCTTCATTGTGAAAAAATAAGGATAGATACAGCCACCCTCCTCACGAGGATAATAAGGATTAATGGAACAAAGCCGTTGATCTTTCATAATAGATTCTACAACCATTTCGCTTAATATCCATTTTAATGAGGGGGCTTCATATTCGCTGTAATGGTCTTTCCATAAATGATTCCATACATAAAACCACACAAAATGAATGATCTCATGAATTGCCACACCAATCGCGCCGCGCTCGCTGTTGAGATAAAATATATCAAAGGAATGCTGTTGCAAAAAGCGTGGTTCAATCGGATTCATGGAAAGATTACATTTTATATCTGGAAATAAATTAAAACAATCCACATCGAAAGCTTCTGATAATGCGGCGCAAATTTGTGGTTTGCATTTTGTCCAATGCTTCGCGTAACATACCACTTTTTCATCAATGATGTCTTTTTGCTCCTGATAAATTGCTTGTAGCGTTTGTTCAATATATACTTTTTTCTTAGGTAAGGGCAGAGAACAGGCGTATGATTTATCTAATTGTGGGTAGACTTGATATAAGGGTTCTGACCAGAAGGCAGATAGTTCTTCCGTTTGAAACTCCATAATCATATCTATCATATATTGAAATCCTGGGTTACTAAATTGTATTTCCATAAGATTCTCCTTGAATAAAATAAAGGTGTGCAAAAGCAGCCTATATTAAAATGTTGCTGTTATAGACGATAAAACGGCAGCGTATCAAGTAAAAATAGCGCGCAAGTATATGCAAGCATGGAAATACCTGCCGTTTCATTATAGATACATAGAAATCACCTCGCATTGTTTTTTTGCTTTCAATATTGCTAATACACGCTTACTTACAGATAGAAGAAGTAGGCGGAAGAATTAATTAATTAATTTGTTTAATTTTGTTTTAATGGCTGTTAATTGAATTATATAGAATTAAAATTCTCTTGTCAAATAGTATATATAATACAATACATATGGGAACTGGTAAATAAGTTATAATTCACACCAACGCCAGTTTTTATTAGCTTATAAGTTACTGAGGTGTGAATTATAACAGATTTTGCACACAAAATGCTAAAGTGCAAGC
>CBCOYO010000157.1:0-7789 GCA_965114465.1 uncultured Lachnospiraceae bacterium | reverse complement strand
ATCTGGATTGCACTCACACCCGCTGCTGCCGGTTGGTATTCTCACTTCTTCTGTTTCTGAGATTTCTTCTACTCCTGATAAAGTTCTCCCTTCCTCTTTCGTTAAGAAACAAATTTTCTCCTTTGCCGTAATTACAATGGTTTTTAATAATAATCCATTCTGCTGTAATAACCTAAAGCATTCCTGCGCTACGGTTCGCGTAATCGTTTTTGCTGTCAAATAGAAAATTTTCTCCACAAGCCCCTCACCCATTGCTTTCACGGTAGGAAAAACTGTGGATATCGTCTTTCCTACACCAGTCGGTGCTTCCAGAAAAAGCTTGCGTTTATGATAGATTGTCCGATAAACATTTGCTGCCAGTTCTTTCTGCCCTTCCCGATAAGGAAACGGAAACGCCAGCGCTTTAATCGAATCTGTACGAACACGATACCATTCAAACTGAAAATCTGACCATTTTTTATATTCGTTCATTAAGCCGCAAAACCAGCGCTCTAATTCCTCAAATGTATAATCCTCATGAAAATATTTCACTTCTTCTGTTTCTATATGGCAGTATGTCATGCGCACACCAATCTGATCCAATCCGCATTCCTTTGCATAAATATAGGCATAACATTTCGCCTGCGCCAAATGAACGCGTACCGGATTTTGAATACGCCTTAATTCCTTATAAGTACCTTTAATTTCATCAATTACAACATTACTTGGCATTGCGGGCACAGGCTGTTTTTTTGAAGGATCGCCGATTTTTCCCAAACGCAATTCCCACTCGCTGTCGATAATGCCGTCCGCTCTTCCTTCTATTATAATATCGTATCCCTCCGCTGCCCAATTCAGTTTTAATCCAACTTCTGCATGATACTCGCTCCCCATGCGCCGCTGCAGCATTCTGTGAATCCGGCTGCCCTCCTGCATAGCGGAATCCGGAACGCCTAATTTGCGGTTGTCAATATTCCCTTCCCTTAAAATAAATTCCACAAGCTGTCGAACCGACACATGAATTTCCATAGATTATCTTCCCCCGTCACTGTTTCCAACCGATACGCAAAACACATCTTTTACACAAAAAGCACCCCTTCTATCCCAAAAAAGCACACTTCTATCCCAAAAAAGCACCCTTTCTATCCAAAAAGCACCCTTTCTATCCCCAAAAAGCACCCCTTCTATCCCAAAAAGCACCTTTTTCTATATGAAAAGTTCTTCCTTCTATCCCCCAAAGCACCTTCTTCTATACAAAAAGCACCCTTTCCATCCCCAAAAGCACCTTCTTCTATATAAAAAACACTCCTTCTATGATAGTTTACACGAACATGGAAGGAGTGTCAAAATGATTACACATTCTTATTAAATTTTTTTAATCCCTTGAATATGGAAACTTACGCCACCACTAAATTGTTGACAAAGCTCTCAAAGTCATCATTGTAACCCGTATATTGCACAGTGAGGATTGAGCGAAAATCCAATCCCATAACACCAAGAATAGACTTAGCATCTACAATGTAATGGTTATAGGAAATATTGATATCAAAGTCACACTTTGATGCTTCATTAACAAAATCTTTCACTTCCGCTGGGGTCATTCTAATCTTAATCTTGCGCTCTTTCATAATTAACCTCAATTCCTTTCCTAATATTTTTATTTATTTTGGCACAATCCACCTTATGGTATATTGTACCGCCTATCCAAATAGGAAGTTTATTCTTGTTACCATATACTTCCTAACAAGATACATTATATACAATATCTTACGAATGTAAATACTTTTGGCGATTTTTGGTAACTTTCGTCACTTTCCACTTTTGAACTTCCAATTTATGGAAATGTCTTTCTAATCTTTGTATTATTTTTATAAATCAGTCTGCCCATTTCTATCGTTTTTAGACAATATTTCTGTGACTTTCTTCCCATTTTCTTAAAAATATATCAAAAATAGGAAAAGCAGCAAAGTTTTTACAACTCTGCTGCCCCCTATGGCTACTTTCTATGTACTATCTAAATAACACTATCATCCCTTTACGGCTCCTGCCACAACACCCTCAATAATATATTTCTGACAAGCGATATAGAAAATAATAATCGGAATAATCGCCAAGACAATCATGGACATCATAGCGCCCATATCAATTGCACCATAACCACCTTTTAAGTATTGGATTGCAATGGGAATTGTCTTGTACTTCTTAATATCCAAAACCAGATACGGAAGCAAATAATCATTCCATACCCACATTGCTTCCAAAATCGCCACGGAAATAGCCGTTGGACGCATAACTGGAAAAACAATCTTAAAGTAGGTCTGAATTGGCGTACAGCCGTCAATCATTGCAGATTCCTCAATCTCAAGTGGTATGGATTTTACAAAACCACAGAACATAAATACCGCAAGTCCTGCACCAAATCCAAGATATACAATAATAATACCAAGCGGATTGCCTAAATGCAGCATATCTGCAATTTTGGACAACGTAAACATTACCATTTGAAACGGTACAATCATTGAAAATGCAAACAGGAAATACATTCCCGTTGTAAATGTATTTTTTACTCTGGTAATATACCATGCACACATAGAAGTACACAATACAATCAAAAATACAGAACCAACTGTTATAAATAAAGAATACCCAAATGCTTTCGGTAATTCAATCTTCTCAATACCGCTGATATAGTTTTCCAAGCCTACGAAAGATTTCGCATCCGGCAATGCAAAGGGACGGTTACTGATAAAGATTTTTCTCTTAAAGGAATTGTAAAGTACAATAATAATCGGCATAATATAGATAACAGAAACAACCGAGAATATTGCTGTCATGAGTCCGCCGTGTTTTGCCTGTCTTACACTCGTCATTATGCCTGCACCTCCTTACTTCTTGTTGCTCTAAGCTGTACAATTGCGATAACTGCTACTAACAGGAAGAATACAACTGCTTTTGCCTGCCCAACGCCTTCCCAACCGGTTCTGCCATAGAATGTATTATAAATATTCAATGCCAACATTTCTGATTTGTTGGAAGGCTCACCTGCTGTTAATGCAAGGTTCTGGTCAAACAGCTTAAAGGAATTGGTCAATGTCAGGAATGTACAAATCGTAATAGACGACATTACCATTGGAAGGGTGACATGCCGAAGCAGTTGGAGATTGTTTGCGCCATCAATTTTCGCCGCCTCAATCAACTCTCCGGGAATATTCTGGATACCAGCGATATAAATAATCATCATGTAACCTACTTGCTGCCAACACATTAATATTACTAAGCCCCAGAAACCATATGCGGAGTTGTAGGTCAATGTCCGCTCCATATTCGCAAGAATACCATTTAAAATAAGCTGCCATATATAACCAAGGATAATTCCACCAATTAAATTCGGCATAAAGAAAACCGTTCTAAAAACGTTTGTTCCTTTAATGCCCTTCGTCAGCAGCATTGCTACCGCAAAAGCTAGAATATTAATTGCCAGCACGGACACAATAGTAAATAATGCCGTATACCAGAGTGAGTGGATAAAGGTATCATCACCCCATATCCTCATATAATTCTTAAACCCTACGAATTTTGCGTCTGTTACTGTGGTAAACTCGCAAAGGGATAAATATACACCCAAGGCAAATGGAAGTATAAATCCAATGGTAAACGCTGCAAGGGTTGGCAGTGCGAATACCGGAAAATATCTTTTAATCGCTTTATCCATAGCTTTCACCTTTCTTAAACCCAAATCAAAAGGCAGGTGCACCCGGCACAGAGTACCTGCACCCGCCTCAATTAATTAATACAATTTAGTTATTGGAAGCTGCATACTCTGCTGCCCAGCCATCAACGAAAGCGGTCTGTACTGCTGACCAATCGCCTGTACCCTGTGCATACTCTAAAAGTGCGCTGCCGACACCATTTTTCCAGTTCTCAGAAGGCATTGTTGTAAAGTTCCATGCAACAGAAGCCTTTCCAGAAGATACATAATCATTTGCGATCTCTACCAACGGATTGGAAACAGGGAAGTTATCAAACTCCTTGAACGGACATACAAATCCCATTGTATAAGCAAGAGAATCGCAGCCATCATATGAAGTTACTACCCAATTCATAAAATCAAGTGTTGCCTGAATATCCTCCTCTGGCGCGTTCTTATTTACACACCAATAGTTCTCACTTCCTGTACAAAGACCCTGATTTTCCTCACCCTCTACACCGATATAGATGGGAAGCATTCCAAGGGACTCATCTTCCATGCCGTTTGCGCTTAAATCGGTGTAAGCCCATGTACCATTCTGATAAAATACTGCGTCACCAAGTGCGAAATCTGCTGTTGCATCCTCGCCTGTTTTGCTGGACAATAAAGTCGGTGCACAGGTAGAATCTGTAATATACATATCCCACACGTTCTTATAGTTCTCTAAGTAAGTTCCCTTAATTGCCTCTGTTGAGGAAATGCCATCAGCCTTGTATTCGTAATAAATTGGTAAATTTGCAAGATGAGTCTTAAATCTCCAGTCAGAGCTAGAATCCATTCCAGCAGATGTAAATGCACCTTTTACACCAAGGTCGTCTGCATTCGCCTGAATACTATCTGCTACTGCTTTTAATTTCTCGAAAGAATTAATTTCTTCGACACTCTTTACTGCTGCATAGTCTTTTGTAAAATAATCATTTAAAATATCTGCATTATAGATAATACCATATGTTTCAATAACGTATGCAATACCCTTTACTGCGTCGCCTTCTTTCAATGCGAAATCATCGCTCTTTAACTGTCCATAAATATCAGAACCAGAAAGGTCATAGCAATAATCACTCCATGTTGCAAGACCCACTGGGCCGTTTACCTGAAACATCGTAGGTGCTTCTGATTTTGCCATCTCAGATTTTAATGTAGACTCATATGTACCAGACGCTGCTGTCTGAACAACAACTGGAACACCTGTCTGCTCTGTATACTTTGCTGCAAGCGCTTCCCAATCCTTTGCCTGCTCTGGTTTAAAGTTTAAGTAATAAACCTTGCCTGAACCAGAAGACGTTGCTGGTGTTTGCTCTGCTGAATTGTCTGCGCTCTGATCAGCAGATGCATCTGCCTGCGCATTATTTCCCTGCGCTGCATTATCAGCATTGTCTGTATTTGTCGCAGGTGCTTGCGACTGTTGAGGCTGAGAACTAGAATTATCTGAGTTTCCACAACCTGCCAAAATGGATGCCAACATTGATACACTAAGAACTGCACTTAAAAATTTCTTCTTCATAAATACCTCTTTCTTTCCATTGCGGAATACAATCACGGGTTTTAGAAACGTTACCGGAATCGTTTTCGGTAACGTTGTCGGTAACGTTTCCAATGGACACTTTTATACTATCACTATGTACAAAAAAAATCAATATATAATCGTGTAAAAATAAAAACTTTGTAAATTATATGCAAAAACTTTGTAACCAATTTATGCATAATTACAAAAAAAGCTTTCATCATTTTGTATTTCATTAGACACTCCTGCGCACGGCAAATAGAGAAACAACCTTCTTCTCTACTTGCCATGCGCTGCCTTAGCGGTATATTTCCTCTGCAATAGGAGTAATTCTTTTATTTATGGTATTTATTCTAAATTCAGTGTTAATTGTAATTCATTAAGTTTCTCCGCAATATATTCAACTGCTCCCCCGTAAGTACCTAATTGCTGCGCCTGTGTTGTTAAGTCTTTGTATATTGCCTGAAAGCCTTCTTGTATTTTTGCTTTATCCAATTCTGCGGATGTCCCCTTTGCCAATTGAATAACTTGGGCAAACTGACTGCAAATGGAATCTAGTGCCGCTTTTTTGCTTTTTTCTAGGAATCGACTGCCAAGCTTTTGTATCTCACCTTTTAGATAAAACAGCAGCATATTGCTTTGCAGAATCATATTGCGATATTTTCTGTTATGGGCAGCTACCTGGGCATTGTTGCCTTTTGTTTCACAAATTTCCTGCATCATATCCCCTGTTATAGTCTGAAAAAATATTACAGCTTCCTCAATCTGCCTGCGAAAATCATCAATTTCGACTAAGAGGAACTGATGGGACGGCATACGCAGCACTTCCATTTCCACAGCAAATGCAATAATATCCAATCGGGTCAACAGTTCTTCCAAACGGGAAACCGTAATTTCCTCTAGGGGGATTTGCGCTAATTCCTGTGCTGCTTGTGCAATCTCCTCTGCAAGGTAGCAGTATGGCGTATCTGTTTTATTTGTCAAATCTTCTTGCGCTGTAATAATTGCGTGCGCCGCCGCGTTTCCTTTCTCTACTGCATTTTGTATTTGCTGCTTGGCATTGCTGCGCATATCCTGAAAAATCAATTCTGATAATTCTTTTAAAAACGCTGCCATTTTATCTAATTTTATTTGTGCCTTCTGCGCTAACACACAATATTTTTCGCACAGTGGACAAAATCGTTCACGGTGCTCTGGCAATGCCCTTGCCATTACCAATTCTGCTTGAAACGCTGTACTATATGAGCAAAAAGCAAATTCCTCTATTGCTTCTATTATGATAAAACGAGTTGATATCTCGTCAGGACTTTGTGCAATTGCAGAAAGTCGTTCCACGTTCTTGGTCAATTTATCTGCCATTATCTCCGCCCGCTGTGCTATAAAATCCCAAAACGGTCTGTAACATGCTGCCTGATCTTGCATACTATCATGAAACTTTCTTGTTTCCTGTGCTGTTTCCTTTGCCAGAACGATTAAGCAATTAAGTTCCTTTATTATTTCGCTTATGGTTTTTGCATACTTTGCATTTTCTGTTTTTATCATTATCCAATTCTCCTCCATTTTAGAAATACCCGTGAAAAGATGATACTTCCTGTATTCCATTGGTGTTACGCCCATATATGTGCGAAAACTGCGCGTAAAACCCTCGTGCGATTCATAGCCATACTTTAGCGCAATATCCAGAATCCCCTGATTGGTCTGTGCAAGTTCTTGTGCCGCCATAGTAAGCCTGCGGCGGGCAACATACCGCATAACACTGTCCCCTACTGCCTCACGAAATATCCGCTGATAATAATACTTGGAAAAATGCACGCTTTCTGCAAGCATTGCAATGGTTAATTTCTCTTGAATGTTTTCTTCAATCAACGCAAGGGATCGGAATACCGATTGGAATACCGAATTTTCTCTATCCACATCACTACCTCCATAATCAAAAATGATTCTTTCCATGTGTCATAAGTATATCGTACTATTTAAGCATATACTTTCCATAAAATACAACAGACGCACCATAAGCTCCAGCTAATAAAAGTAAATTTTATACTACATAACGCCAGAATTTATCGTACTGCACTGGCAAAAGGTATATGGCTGACATTATATAGTCCGGTTACTCGGAAATTTTAATTGTTAAACAGTATAATCTATTAAGCGTGTATTATTGGAGATCAGTCTGTTCTTCACTGAAAACTTACGTCTGTGTGTCTGCTGTAATCATACAATAACACAACCTCTTCTGATTTTCTTGATATAAAATGCGGTTTGTGAAATATTTCTTCTATTATGCATGTTAGGAACTGCCGCAAAATAACATACCCATCCTGCTTGTCCTTTTCCCCGATAGCACAATGCAAAAATCGTTTACATAGCCCGCTATGCGCGCGATTTTTGCATTGCACTCTCGAAGAAAAACCCTACCCAATATGGGTATGTTATTTTGCGGTAGTTCCTTACAATTCACCCCCATGCCAGTCTTTATCCGCTTATAGGTTACTGAGGTGTAAATTATAACAGATTTTGCACACAAAATGCTAAAGTAAAAAAGCGAAAGCTTTTAG
>CBCOYO010000156.1:0-8004 GCA_965114465.1 uncultured Lachnospiraceae bacterium | reverse complement strand
TTTAGGTAAAACAATACTAATTATACAATTTTGCCGATATATACCATTTTTATCTTTTTTAATTGGTAAATAGTTATAAATCTAATCAATACACGTCACGCACACAAAAAAATAAAAGGGGCTGTTGCAAACAGCCCCTTTTTCTTGAAAGTACTAATATTTTATTACTTTATCATTCCCAGCAGCTCTTCTTTCGCTGCTTCCACCTGATTATCTATGCCTTTCTGGTACTGGTCAGCGTCAAACTCCACGGTGATATCCGGCTCAACGCCAATCTTATGGATATTATTGCCATTTGGCGTAAAATACGTGCTGACTGTTAATTTAATCGCCGTATTATCCGACAAATTAATCACTTTCTGCACAATGCCCTTGCCGTAAGTAGTAGTGCCCATAATCTTCCCAATCCCATAATCTTTGACTGCGCCTGCCAGAATTTCCGACGCACTAGCACTGTATCCATTTGTCAGTACCACCAACGGCACTTGGATTTGATTTTTGCCATCACAGGAATATTCGTCACGTTCACCATATTTATCTTCTGTATACACAATTAATCCTTTCGGCAGAATCATACGCGCTATATCACAAACTGTCGATAAATTACCCCCAGGATTGCTTCTTAAATCTATAATCAGCCCCCTCATGCCCTCTTCTTTTGCCTGCTTATATGCATCTTCAAACTGCTTTGTTGTCACCAAGTCAAACTCTGTTATCTGTATATAGGCAATGCCGTTTTCATGCATTTCATACTCTACCGTCGGGCTTTCAATTTTCCTACGCTCCACTTCAATATCCAATAGATCCGAAACGCCCTCCCTTATTACAGTAACAGTAACATAAGAACCTTCTTCGCCTTTAATCTTACTGACAACATACGTACTGTCTTTTCCCTGCATACTCTCGCCGTTAATCGCATAAATATAGTCGCCCTGCATTAAATTACTTTCCTCAGCAGGTGTATTTTTAATAATTTTGCTTATCTGCACATATCCCGTTTCCTTGTCTTGACTGATATATGCGCCGATACCATAGTAAATTCCCTCTGTCTGCTCCTGCAAGGCAATTAATTCTTCCGTCGTATAGTAAACGCTGTAGGGATCATCCAGCGCCGCCAGAAGTCCCTTATATACACCATTTTGCAGCGTCTGATCCTCTACCTCCTGCCAGAAATATTTATCAATTGCCTCCTCCAGCACGCCAAGTTTATCCACAACTGGCGCATCCGTTACGCTTTCGCCGACAGTTTCCTCCTTAGATTGACCATTTTTCGCAAATTTCGATTGCTGAAATATCTGCACTGCATTCATTGTAAAAAATGTTATTCCCATTGAGAGAAGCAGTCCTGCTACCAGTCCATGAAAAAAAGATTTTTTCTTCTCGCTTTGAATTTCCTCCTGAACTCTCATAAATTCGCGAACCTCATCCAAAGCCTTATTTTGGTTATCTTCATTTTGATTCTGCATTTACAAAATTATTCCTTCCTATAAATAATTCCGCGGATTTACATAATTTCCGTTTAAGCGCACGCCGAAATGAAGATGATTTCCCGTCGATCTCCCCGTCGTTCCTACCGCCGCTATCTTCTGCCCTTTTACAACATTCTGTCCACTTGACACATACAGTTTGGAAGCGTGCATATAAATAGTAAAAAGATTGTCGCCATGATCAATCATAATATAATTGCCCATAGAAGAACTATATGCAGCGGCGACTACTGTCCCATTATAAGCTGCAAGAATCGGCGATCCACCCGGTGCTGCCATATCCAGCCCGTTATGAAACCGCTCTCCTCCCAATATAGGGTGCGGACGCATTCCATACTCGTCAGAAATCCTTGTATAAGACGGCGCAGGCCATGCAAAGACACCGCCATCATACTTTTTCTTATTTGCAGCATTCGCCTTTGCCAGCGCTTCCTCCTGGGCTTTTACCGCTGCCTCAAGCGCCCTAATTTCATTATCACGGGCGGCAATTTCTGCCTCATACTCGCGGACAACGCTCTCCCTATTTTGAATATCCGCTTCATATGCCTTAATTTCTGCTTCCTTTTCTGCAATTAACGCCTCCAAGGATGCCTGTTCCTGCTCAACGCTTTTCTTAGCCTCTCCTAAAAGCTCCTGCTCTGACTCCAACTGTGCCTTACACGTTTCCACATACTCGCGTGTTGTCTGAAATTTCTCAAACACCCGCCTATCCGACGCCGCAAGCTTCTCCACATAATCCGCACGGTTAATCATATCCGATATCGACTTTGACTTTAATATCGCATCCAGATAAAATAAATTTCCCCGCTCATACATATTTTTAATGCGCAGTTTCATCGCTTCATACTGCGCTTCCTCAGCCGCAAGCGCCTGCTCCAATTCCGCCGCAGTTTGTGTAATTTCAATTTCTTTCTGCGCAATCATCTCCGTAAGTTCTGCAATTTTTGCCTGTATTTCAGAGAGCGAACTATCCAATTGACTGACATATGACGCCAGTTCCCGTTTTGACTGCTCTAATCCGGCAATAACTTCTTTAATATCCGTTAAACCGGATTGAAGATCTTTTTTTTGATTCTGCGTTTGTTTGATTTCTTGCTGCTTCGATTCTATCGTTTTCTTAATATCCGATATCTCGTCCGCCCTGCCCACCAAAGGATCGAATAATAGCATAATTACAGCAAGTGCCGCGGCGATCCATTGATAGGATTTCCTTTTTTTGTGTATATTGTGCATAAATCTTGCCTTTCCAATACCGCTGTTAAACACTTAAATGTTTCCGAACCGTTGTAAAACTGCCAATAAAACCAATTCCCACACCAATTCCAATACAAATCGGTGTCAATATCTTGAAAATCTCCTCAACTGGAATAAACTGGATCAGCAGCGACAAAAACGGAAAACTTCCAGCAACAAATATTATTGCTTCATTATAAATAAAATAAATTGCAATAAGTGGAATAAATGATCCTATCAATCCAATCAACATACCCTCAATAACAAACGGCGCACGCGCAAAGAAATCCGTTGCCCCGATATACTTCATAATCTGAATTTCTTCCTTGCGCACCTGGATACCGATTGTCACAGTATTGCTAATTAAAAAGATAGATACAAAAAACAGAATTACTACAATTCCCACGGAAACAAAACTAATTATTGCATTGACTCCCGTCAGTGTTTTTGCTGTAAGCGCCGACTGATTTACATGATCAACACCTTCTATTGTTTCCAGATATGCCACAAGCGTCGGCTGCATTGACACATCTTTCATAAAAATATTAAAATGATCACAATCCTCAAGAGGATTCTCTGTAAAAAGACTGGTATCCCACTCATGTTCACTGGCAAACTGCTGCCATGTATCCTCTGCGGAAACAAACTCGACTTCTTTTACCTCATCGCGTCTTGAAATCGCCATACGAATTTCATTAATTCTATCATCCGTCAGCCCCAGCTCTAGCATTGCCGACACTGTCATTTTCTGTTCAGCATTTTTCACAATATGCTCAAAATTTGCTAAAATCGAATACAACAACCCAAATAAAAACAAACAAGCAGAAATCGTTGCAACCGAAGCCAATGTAAACCATTTATTCCGAAAAATATTTTTAAAGCCCTGCCATAAGCAGTAAAATAATGTATTAATCCTCATCGATATAACCACCCTTTTCCTCGTCGCTGACGATGACCCCTTTTTTCATTGTAATAACCCGCTTCTGCATTGCATTAACAATTTCGCGATTATGCGTTACGACAAGAATGGTGGTTCCGTTGCTGTTAATTTTTTCCAACAAATTCATAATCTCCCATGAATTCTTGGGATCAAGATTTCCTGTCGGCTCATCTGCAAGTAATATCAGCGGCTTATTGACAAGTGCACGCGCAAGCGCCACTCTTTGCTGCTCGCCGCCGGAAAGCTGCTTAGGCCTTGCTTTATATTTCCCTGCAAGACCTACTGTGGAGAGCATGGACGGAACATTTTTGCGAATTTCTCGCCCCGGCATTTGAATAATGCGCTGCGCAAATGCCACATTTTCATAGACATTCCGATCTTTTAACAGCCTAAAATCTTGGAATACAACTCCCATATTTCTTCGAAATTTCGGTATTTGACGACGCCTAAGCCTTACAACATCTGTGCCATTTACCACAATTCTGCCGGATGTAGGCAAAAGTTCACGCAGCAAAAGTTTAATTAACGTTGATTTCCCTGAACCGCTATCTCCTACAATAAATACAAATTCTCCTTTATTTATATGCAGATTTACGTCATTTAATGCCGGAATGCCCTTACCGCCTGTATCGACCGTATAAGCTTTGCTTACGTGCTCTAACGAAATAATCGGAGCATTTGCATTGACGCGTTTCTTAGCCGCTGTACTTCTCAATTGCTTCACCTCTATTATTCTACTCTATATTCTAAATACGTACTTGTTTCCTGTTCCAAAATCCTATTATACTGCAAACCGCCAGAATTTACAGTGATGCCGTCAGGAAAGTACATGACTGGCGGTTCGCAGTCTGGTTGCACTGTAAATTTAATCGGTGTGCAGTATATGTTACGATTCACAGCTTCCAGCTACTCATAGTAACAGCATTTGCGCATTCCAAATTGCCTGTGGCAAGGAGCAAATGCTTGCGTAATCTACTGTACTGGGTCGTAAATGCGCAGTTAATGCGCATTTCGACTGTGAATAGTAACCCTATTATACCATTAATAGTCAAAAGATTCCATATATTTCATATAACGTACTACCATTAATGCAATTTTAAATGTAATTGCATCCTCAAAGACCCTTAAATCTAATCCTGTACTTTTCTGAAGCTTGTCAAGACGGTATACCAATGTATTTCTATGAATAAACAACTGCCTTGACGTTTCAGATACATTCAAGGAATTTTCAAAAAACTTGTTAATCGTCGTTAATGTTTCCTCGTCAAAATCATCGGGACTTTTCCCACCAAATATCTCTTTAATAAACATTTTGCAAAGCGGAATAGGCAATTGATAGATTAAACGCCCTATCCCTAGCTCACTGTATGCGATAATATCTCTTTCTGCGAAAAAAATCTTGCCAACATCCAGCGCCATTTTCGCCTCTTTATAGGAGCGGCTGACCTCCTTAATTTCCTTAACATTCGTCCCGTAAGAAATATGTACTTCCTTAATGCCTTCTTTAATCAGGCTGTCCTCAATCGCTTTCGCATACTTATCAATATCACGGTTTGTTTCGCTGTCTGCCACTTCCTTTACCACGATTACATTATTCTCATCAACCGCCGTCACAAAATCTCTGCCGTTCTGCCCAAAAGCTTCACGTACTTTCTCTAAAATATTGGCATCCTTGCCGTTGGGTGACTCCACAATTAAAACAGCGCGTTTCACATCCGTTTGGATATGCAGTTTCTTGGAACGGCTGTAGATATCCACAAGCAGAAGATTATCCAATAGCAGATTTTTGATAAAATTGTCCTTATCAAAACGCTCCTTATATGCCACCATTAAATTCTGTAATTGGAAAGCTGCCATTTTACCTACCATATAGGCGTTTTCTCCGGCGTCACTGGCTATTAGGATATACTCCAACTGCTGCTCATCATAAATCTTAAAAAACTGGCAGCCCTGTATTTCTTGGCTGTCTGCTGCCGACTTCACAAACGCAAGCGCAGAATCTTCAAAACTATTCCCCGCCGTCTTGGTAGAAGCAATTAATTTACCATCCGTGTCTGCTACAAAGAGCTCTACCCTTGCAATCGCTTTAATCCCTTCAATCGTATTCTGCATAATCTGATTTGAAATCATATGCCCTCCTTACCATTCCAGATATACCGTCCCAAACAGCACCTGCAATCCTTCTTATACAATATCCACAAAAAAAAATTTCACGATAATATGCCTTTTCCATGTACGCTGTTTTTATTTTAATATATTTATACAAATAAATCCATACCTAAACCTAATTTTTTTATGCATTTTTTAATACTTTTTCAAAAATTCACGTTTTTTCCTTATTTTGCATCCCCTTTTTTATGCAAAATACATTTATGCAAGATATACAAAAATTTTTTCGCACTTAAAATTTTATCGTTTTATGCCGATATAATATAAGTAAAGAAAGGGGTGGTCTGCATGGATATACCATCTTTATCAATGGGACTTGCGCAGAACAATGTTCTAAACAGCGTAGGAACTGCCATACTCTCACAATCTCTGGATCAGGCAGCAAGCATTGGCAATGCCGTTACGGAAATGATTGATTCTGCGGCAATGGAGCGTTCTGTATGCCCTGAGATTGGCGGTAACATTGACATTAGCATTTAATTTTTTGCAAATGCTAACAGCCCTGACTGATTGGCTGCTTTAAATCGGTCAGGGCTGCTTTCTTTTACATCACCAATGTTTTCTTTTGCCTGAGATATCTGTCAGGCATTCCATCATCAATGCTGTACTGTCATGTATTTATTTAAGACGGATACAGTCTGTTTTTATCTCTATAACGCCTTTTTTTAACAGGCTTCCAATTGCGCGTTTAAACTCATTCTTGCTCATTTCAGTTTCGCGCTTAATCACTTCGGGAGATGCCTTATCCGTAAATGGAAGCACCCCTCCATGCTTTTCAAATAATGCCATAATTCTCTCCGCGTCCTTTTCAATCTGAATATACGCCTTTTCACGCACACTCAAATCAATTTTTCCGTCGGATTTAATACTCGTCACTCTGGCATTAATTTTATCGCCGACCTTAATAGAGCCAAACAGTTCCCTTCTTGGAATTAGTGCCGAGTACAGATTGTCCACAGCCACAAACGCCCCAAATTCCTCGCTGATAAGATAGACTGTTCCTTCTACCATATCATCTTTGCAGTAATCGCTGTCCCTTCTAAGATGCTCATAAACATTCATTGTCGCAGCAAGACGGTTGCTCTTGTCAATATAAATTGCCACTAATACCTCGCTGCCTTCCTCATCCTCCTTAATCGGTCTTGTCTGCTCTTTAAACGGAAGAAGGATATCCTTCTCCAGCCCCCAGTCAAGAAATACACCGATGTTTGTTACTTGTGAAATTTTGAGCATTCCAACTTCCCCTACACATAAAAGCGGTGTATTGGTGGTAGCAATCATTCTGTCCTTGGAATCCTTATAAAGAAATACATCCAGTGTATCCCCTATTTTGCACCCTTCCGGTACCTGTTTCTTTGGCAAAAGCACTCTGTCGTTCATGGAGGCATTCGGCTCAGTTCCAAGGTATATGCCGAAATCAACTTCTTTTACTACCAGTAACGATTGTTTTTTTCCTAATTGAAACATAGTATTCTCCTTTCTGTTTTTTATTAGTGGATACACCGTTCTATTAAATCGGCATACTGGCAGTACCAGTATGTTCCGTTACGTCCGTATATGTAAATCTGCAAAACTGCCGTATGACAGTTTCCGAATCCTTCAAGCAAAAGACCCGCTTTATCCCAGCTTGCTACACTAGTGCACATTGCATAAAAACCGCCAGAATGATCTGCCGGCCTTATAAGCGGCGCGGCAAGAGCTATTGCTCTATAAACCATAGTCGCACACCTTATTACCTTTACAACCGCCGCCCAATACAACGGCTCTTTGATACGGAACCCAAATATAAAAAATCATAAGACTTTACCGTAATTCGTATGATGCAGTCAGTAGTGTGCTCTATTATGTAATAGTTTCTTATGAATTGTCAATCGTTCGCTGTGATGGAATGAACATTGGTGCAAATATATTGCATAGAAATTGTATTGCTGTACTTCAGATGCCTGCAACCGATTACCACAACACAAATTATATGCAATTTTTTATTACATATTATAGTACAATCTGCAATTTTAATACTTGTTACTGGTAATTCTATTATATACCAAAAAAGTTTCTTTCACAAGAAATTTTCTGGCAAAAATAAAACCTCAGCAAAATTACTCTGCTGGGGTTTTCAACAGCGCTACAAGGATTCGAACCTTGAAATGACGGAGTCAGAGTCCGTTGCCTTAC
>CBCOYO010000155.1:0-8075 GCA_965114465.1 uncultured Lachnospiraceae bacterium | reverse complement strand
TTCACACCGAATGTTCGTAAATTGTTGCAAAATCTGGCGTTGGTGTGAATTGTAATGCAAATAATTGCCTTTTCTAAATACCATATAAAGTATTTGTAAAAATTCGGTGTAAATATATAACAAATGTTATTATACAAGTAATTATCAGCCAAATAATTATTATACTTTTTTTCTCATCGCCTGCAATATAGCGCTTCCAAAAAAAACATATTAAAAATGCGACCCAGAACGGCGCAGCCGGATTCAACTGCATTGCGTTTTTAATATCACCTGTTATTAATCAAATAACTGCTCTCGTCATTCCGCAGCCGGCACAGGGAATTCCCAAAACAATTCGGAAGGGACAGAACGTTTGGAACATTATTTGTGTCACAATCCAGTAAAAAATCAGAGCCAGAATTATCGGATAAAAATTTTTTATATCCTTTTTCACTCTTTTCCAAATTAATTTCATCTGTTTTTTTATTGCATTCACCTCATTTTTTCGCTGTTTTTCAACAAATTATCTCATCTGTTATTTTAATATTTTCTTTATAATTCTGCAAGTTTTGCCTTTTTTTTCTTTCAAATCTTATTTTTAGTGTCAAAAATGCATTATTTACTGCAAATAAAATGTGTTATTTATATTATCTCTTCAACTTGTGAACCGCTTAAATATCTTAATTTTTTCTCTATAATCGAGTAGAGAAGATTCATCTTCCCTACTCGCGTGCCGCTGATATGTCATACAGTGGCAAATTTCTAACAGCCCCTTTTACCCGATTATTTTTCTTATTGTGCTTCTTCGACTACAATTGACTTCACTGCATCACTGTCATTGCGTTTCCAATTTAACAGATAAATTGTATAACTCTTATTATTTTGAATATTCAACGTCGCAGTTAGCAATACAGTACTGCCAAAGCCTGGGAAGCGTGCCACCATATTGCGCACTACAGAATATGTATATTCTCCACTGCGAATAGGTTCGAAGTCTGCCACTGATTGAAAACGCATATTATTAAAATTAATATACTGGTTTCCAATTACAACACTAAGTGTTCCGCTATTATAAGAAAGATTTGCCGCGCGGATGCAAGCCATATTTCCATTTCTATTGCAAGGCTTATCAGCAATTAATTGAATATCAATCCCGGATTCCGTATTGATAATGGCAATCGTTACAGATTCATTGCTCTGTATTTCAACCGGTTTTTGCAAATAAATATAACCGTTTTCTCCCATTAAAGTAACTACAATCCTTCCTGCGGAAACTTTTGCATAATTAGTAATTTCTCCAAAAACCAGACCAGTAGAAAATACATTTTCATTAATAAAAATAACAAATGGATTATACTCGACTGCGGTATTTAAAAAACGTATATTGCCCACACGCGTTGAATTTGCATTGCAGAACATACAAGGCTCATTGGGACGAGGATATGTAGAGATTATTGTTCCGATAATATTAGGAAGCGAAAAATTAGGCGGTGTTCCCATACCACCGTTCCCCATTCCGCCGTTCCCCATTCCGCCGTTTCCCATTCCGCCATTTCCTATTCCGCCATTTCCTATTCCACCGTTTCCCATTCCGGGAAACATTGGCCCTGGGTAAACCGGCCCTCCCTCTCCGGGATTTGGCAATGGAATAACAGGTGTATTTTCATTTTCATTCTGTGCTTCTCTTATCTCGTTATTTTCTGACGATTTCTGCATTTCCATTTTTCAGCAGTCCTCCTGATTTGAACTAAATGATATCTCACCATTATCCTATTCAGCAGTTAGAAAAACGGTTCCTTAATCTACTCAAAATACTCCGCCCTTTTTAATAGAATAAACACTGACACCGTTAAAATAATCATATAGGTAATGGCTGTTGTCAAGCACTGGGTAAACGGCTTGTTTAAGTGCGGGACGCATTCAAAAAATATCGACAACAGCCCTATCGGTGAATATCTATTCCTGATACTTCCGGCATATCAATATCCAAAATAAAATATCATGTGATTTTTTATCTAGTTGTTCCATAAAACCACTGCTGTTATTATATAAATCTATTGTAAAAGATATCTTCTTTTCTACAAAAATGCCTGAATACAATGTTTTAATTTTTCTAATTAAAACGGGGCATCATCACATATTGCTATTTTTAACATCGAACTCCCTCACCCAAATCTCTGCATATGACAGTATGTTTGCTTTTATTTATACTCACGACAAAAAAATTTGTTGTGCGACTGTATATATTGTTATACTGAGTGTCTGTTTTTTCAACGCTTAATATAACATCCCAAATTATATCATATTCTGACCTAGCCCACAATAATCTTACCCCTTTCCTCTACATGGGTTTGTTCACAGGTTACTTTTCACACCCACGCCAAAGTAGTGAGAATCCTGCGCCAAAATGCTTGCACTTTAGCGTTTTGTGTGCATCAATTGTTGCAATTCACACCGAATGTTCGTAAATTGTTGCAAAATCTGGCGTTGGTGCGAATTGTAACTTCACAGGTTACTTTTCACACCCACGCCAAAGTAGTGGGAATCCTGCGCCAAAATGCTAAAAGCTTTCGCTTTTTTACTTTAGCATTTTGTGTGCAAAATCTGTTATAATTCACACCTCAGTAACCTATAAACTAATAAAAACTGGCATGGGTGTGAATTGTAATGTTCACAAAAAGAGAGCAGTTTCCTGCTCCCTTTTTCAATTCCTATTTTTTTAATGCACTCTTTCTTAGTTTGTTGTTCCAGTATTTCCTGTAGTGTCAGGATTTTCTGGTTGCCCTGCAGCGATTCCAGGCAAAATAACAGTATCATCTATTGCACTGGGCCCACACTTCTGCATACATGGCACTTTACATTCCTCTTTGTACATCTCCTCACAAAGTGGTGGCCCCAATTCAAGCGGTTTAATTGCCAAATCCAGTAAATCACCTGCTACAAATCGCAGACAATTGCTGTTATCTGGTGCAATTAAGCTGCCTTTGGGTGTATTAATCTTACCAATACTCTCCACACGGTATCCTGCGAAATATAAGCTTTGCAGAATAAGGGTCAACCCTACTGTTATTGTATTTTCTTCCGTATCAAAGTTCAAAACCTTTGCCATTGCATAAAGATTCAAACCTTGTTTAACATAATTATTTTCCGACAAAAATCCAATAAAATTGATAGTCGGCGTCTGTCCAGGGCCTTTACTGTCATAACTTAACCCATATGGCGCAAATATTTCTAATTCAACAGAAACAGGATTCGTTTCTTCATCATAAGTATACTCCGTCGTTTCTGAAGGCAAATATACCGCTGTAGGGTAAACAGTCCCTACCAGACGGCAATTAGCATCATACAAGTTTACCACAAATTGTACCGTTAAATTCGACAACGTTACAACATAACAGTTTGGCCTTCCCGTTATTGCTTCAATTGTTATATTTCCTTCACTACATTCAAAAGAAATATTTAACACCTGTGCGGTTGCAGATACTGCCGTAGGATAATCTTTCACGACATCGCAGCCTAGTTCAAACGTTGCACACAAATTTATCCCAATCTCATCGTAGATAAGCGGCGCCATAATACTTAAAACCTTCGGCGTTTCACAGAGCGGATTGCTACATACGTCTATACAAGTGCCACCTTGCATATTTTGGATTACGTTGCTGACAATCCTTGCCTTACACCCGCATTTCCCTGATTTACATTTCGCCATAAGCCATTTATCCCTTCTTATAATGATTTAATACATAATATGTTATTTTTTGCCTACTTGTGCCATATATTATTAGGAAAAGGCAACGTTTTTAAGCTGTGGAGGACAACATGGGAAACGTATATGCACTCGATTCAGAAAAAAACCTGATTTTATACAGCACCGGAAATCATATCTGCCTTAGAACCTCAATTGGTGAAAACCTGACAAGGCCGGTTATCCTGTGCAGTGATTATGCTGACAGCCTCTCCGATATTGTTTATAACAACACTGTTTACTATACCTATCGAAATACCAACCAAGATATTATTATCCGAAGCATTACCGACTTGAATGATTTATACAAAATAAGCAGCCATGACACACCCGATTGTTTTCAGCCGCGCATTGCTGCAATTCAAAAAATTCTGATCCTTTTCTATTTTGTCAAAAATCCCGTAGACGACAGCTACTGCCTAAAAGCCTTGCTACCGTTTCATCCAGAACAAAAGCTGACTGCCGCGAACAAATTCAGCGAAACCCAACACATTGCACTACGTTTTGCCAAGCTTCCCTCGCTTCGTATTATCACCATTCCCGCAAAATCCGCCCTGCTTATTCATCTTTCCGATGAAGAAAAAGAATATATTTTTTCGGTCACCGAAACACTCCAATGTGAACGATTCTACGCCGATTCTGCACTTCCTTTTCAAGAATTAGCACAATGTCGTGAAGGATGGGAGAAAAGCCAAAAAGCCCTGCAGCAGACACAAGAAGAATTAGAACAAATCAATATCACACTGATTAAAACACAGAACGAACTAGAACGAAACAAAGAAATGCTTCAGCAGACCCAAGAGGAACGAAATGCCAATAAACAGGCGTGCCTGCAGGCGCAGGAAGCACTCGCCCGGTCAAAAGAACAGAATACCAAAAGCGAAGCGGACTTAGCAAACCGCGACCAATTAATCGAAAGCATCCGCAAACAGTACGATGAACTAATGGAAACCGCGATTAAATATCGAGAGGAAGCGATTAAATGGCATAATAAGTTTTATGGGAAATAAGAATCCAAATTGGGGCTGTCGCAATAAGCTTTGATTATACAAGATATCGCGTAGAACGCTACAGCAATATAATATCTTGTATTATTTTTTCTTAATGCGGCAGCCTCATAAAAATTAGAATTTTATCATTCGCTAATATCTCTTACTCCGCAAACATCTGATACTCTGCGCCTTCGTAGCCAAGCATCTGAATGGTTGTTTCATCAATCTCTGCTACACTCTGCGCCGCCTCTGCTATTGGTACACATTTTCCTTTACGGATAAACATTGGCACTTCATTTAGTGCAACCTCAATATAATGATGCCCCTGCGGAAGCACTTCTTCGTAGATGCTTCCATCCGGCATAAATTTTATAAACTTCATTTCTTCCGGAAGATATACATACCTTCCCCCCGCATTCTGTACATATACCGGCGCAATCATAATCTCATTGCCAAGCATTAACTGATCTTCGGTCTGTACTGCCATTTTATCTGACGGATATACAAAGCCCAACGGCTTGAAATACAGGTCATCATTTTCTGCTGCTTTCATAAATTCGCTATACAGATACGGTATCAAACGATAACGTACACATATTACATGGCGGAAATCCTCAATTTTTTCAAATTGGTAGCACTCCTGTTCGCGTGTTCCTAGTGCTGCATGATTGCGCATTAACGGTGTAAAGACGCCCAGCGCAAGCCAGCGCAAAACCAAATCCCTTGTTGAATGCACGCCAAATCCGCCAAGGTCTGCTCCAGTATACAGGAAACCACACATATTCAGCGATGGCATCATCTTTAAATTCAGCAAAATATGTGACCACCACGATTTATTATCCCCCGTCCAAATTCCACCATAGCGGTGCATTCCAATATAGGAAGAACGCGAAAACAGCAGTATTCTTTTATTCGGTGCAATTTTCTCGAATGCTTCTCCAGCAGCCCTTGTCATATTAAAGCCATACAGGTTATGCACCAAATCATGACGAACCATTTTACCATTTACATTATGATAGAAACGCTTATAATCTTCTGGGCTGTTTTGCAGTTTCTCCAAACGGCTGCGCACCTCAGCAGGAAGCGCATTCGCTTTATTTAAAATATCCTCCGATTCCTCAGATGTAGTGTTGCTTCCGCAAACGGAATGTTCCTTATTATCAGTAGCATCTGCTTCCTGTGCCTTAGTAAGTTCCTCAGCATACGCTAAAACTGCCTGATTGACGCCCTCTACGCCCTCCTTGGAATAGAAAATTGCTGGCTCATTCATATCATTCCAGAACCCATCAATTCCCTGATCCATTAAAATCTGGTACTTGCTGCCAAACCATTCCCTTGCCTTAGGATTTAAAACATCTGGAAAATGTGTCCAGCCCGGCCACACTGCCGCTACAAAGTCCGAACCATCCTCGCGTTTGCAAAAATATCCCTTTTCCACTCCTTCTTCATATATGTCATAACCCTTTTCAATCTTTACACCTGCATCAATAATCGGGATTAAATGAATCTGCTCCTGCTGCATTTTTTTCACAAAATCAGGGAAATTGGGGAATCGCTCCGGATTTATGGTAAAATCCTTAAAATCCTGCATATAGTCAATATCCATATAAACCATATCCAGCGGAATCTGATTGCCGCGGTATCCCTCTACTACTGTTTCTATATCCTCCGCTGTCTTATACCCCCAGCGGCTCTGTCCAAAACCGAATGCATACTTTGGTGGAATATAACTTTTACCGATAATTTTCCGAAACTGCTTCGCCACATCATATGCACTCTCTCCAGTAATAACATAAACATATAAATCTGCCCGTTCACAGCGCACTTCCAATAAATCCTGCTTTGTATAACCGATATCAAATGTAATTTCTGAAGGATAGTCAAAAAACAATCCCACCTGCTGCGCGCCAGAAATAATAATAAAGTTATGTGCGCCATAAAGTGATACTTTATCTTCCGAATGATCGGGATCGTCGGAACAATTGCTCACATAAATATAACCCCTTTTATTAATTCCACGGTTCGCCTCACCAAGCCCATAAATAACATCTGCATCCTTCATCGTATATCGGAAGCAAAATTCCTTGTCTGCGGCAATTTCTCCGCATACTAAATTTCCTCCAAACTGCTCACCCGCAATCTCTGTAACAACTGCGTCTGTTTCAAACGGTTCTCCAAAAACATATTTTTTTACCATAATTTTTCCTTCCTTTCTATTATATAAAAATATATAAATATAAAAAATTGCCTTTTTCTACTCTTTTTTCTCAAAATGCTGATAATCTTTCACACTGCGCCAATCACCGCCCCATGTAAAACCATGTTCTTTAAATAATTGATAACATCGATCGCTGTGATCAATTTTATAAGCAAAATCCTCATTGCGGTTTATATACGGTGCACCATTTTCTGGTTCACACAGTGTACTTCCATCCGAAGCTGTACGGATATATGGATTATACAGCGGATTAATGTCAATCGCCCTGCCATAACTATGATTGGAAAGCTTGTTTGTACCAGATACCGTTCGATAATTAAAAGCCGAGGTGTTGTTCGCCGCCATAGACTGATTATCGTCGCCGCCATAGACATCAATTAAAACCATTTGCTCAATCGGATAATCCGCCTTGTACAATTCCCTCATAATATCTATTATATCCTCTTTTAATGCACTGTTAACAATTAGTTCTCCAATCCGTGTAGTACCATCAAAACCTCTGTGCAATACACGCACATATGACAATTCATCCAGCGAAATATTGTCGTTCTCCTGATAAGAACAGCCATTTATTCGCGTAAACACCTCCTCCGTTATCTCCGATGCATAAAAAAGTGCGTCAATAGATTCCTCTGGCAACATACCGATCTCCACAGAAGTTCCGGCCGGAAGCGCGCAGATTTCTGCGATATCCAAAAAATCCTCGCTCTGATGCGCTTGCAATTCATCCTCAGCGGTTTCTATATCCTCCGCACGATTTTCTAATGCTGTATCTGTGCCTATTTCGCTGCCTAACTGTGAAAAATCTGAATGTGTTTCTTCTATATCAATAGTATTTTGATGCATCGTATCTCGTACTATTGTATCCTGTTCTGTGTGGTTCAAACTATTTTGTACACCTTTATCTCTTTCACCGCCGCATCCAGTCACCCCCGCTGCCACAACGACAGCCACAGCAATTATTCTAAAAACATCTGATTTAGCCAAACGCTTTCCCTCCTGTCCGTATTTTTCGTACCTTTATCTTATGTTATTTCCATAGGACTGTCAATCTATTTTCAGAAAAGCACGAATACAATAAATACAATTGTTACTTTTCACACCCACGCCAAAGTAGTGGGAATTATGCGCCAAAATGCTT
>CBCOYO010000154.1:0-8153 GCA_965114465.1 uncultured Lachnospiraceae bacterium | reverse complement strand
CGATTTCCAATGGCTGGATACGTAACAGTTCAATGGGTTATCTGAACTGTTACACGTAATAATATAATGAAAAAAACGATTTTCAGGAATAACTTGCAAAATTCGCTCAATCATTCTATAATTTTATCATTGCTACGTTATTTTTCTATGAATTGGAAATAAAACTATGCTAAAGGAGATCAGATAAATGTTATTCGGGAAAAAGAGAACACAGCAGATAAAAGACACCATACAAGAAGTTTTGGAGGAGGGGTTGAGCAGGCAGGAGCAGAAGCTGTTTGAACAGCAAATAGATCAGAACAATCAGGTTTGTGAAAGTATTGAAAAAAATCAAAAAATGATTCGGAAACTTTCTGACACCATAGAGGATTTTTTGGATACACTGCAGGAGGATAATAGTGAAACCAAACAATTTCAGAAAAGTTTAAAGGAAAGCGAAGAATGTGAGCAGCGGCTGGTAAGGTTGATTGCGCTGTATCAGGAACAGATGGAGCTGCTTGATTTGTGGATAAATACACAGGCAGATGGAAATGCAGATAATAATGAACATAATAAGGAAGCTGTGCAGGCGTGGAGTCAGCAGTACAATATGCTCAAAGGGAAGGTAGACGCAGAAAGCCGGCTTTGTGCAATAGAAAATATCGGTGCAAAAGGAGAACTTATAGATTATCGGATGCATGAGGTGCTGCAGGCGATGGAAACAGAGGAGAAAGAGCAGGAGGGAACAGTGGCAGAAGTGTACAGCAGCGGGATGCTTTATAAAGGGAAAGTGATTAGAAAGGCACGAGTTGCGGCATATAAAAAAGGATAAGGAACATTTCAATAGTCAGTAAAACAAGAAAACGATTGATAACTGTGAAGGCTGAATAATAAAAATATTAACGAGGAGAAGGCGGATGGATACAATTATTGGGATCGATTTAGGTACATCAACAACAGAAGCGGCAGTTTTTCAAGATGGAAAGCCAGTTTTGATTTTAAATTTTGATGGGAGAGAAATTACGCCTTCAATAGTAGGGTTGGATGATACAGGCAACATTATAGTGGGGGAAAAAGCAGAGGCACAATTGCTTTTTGCACCAGATCGCACAGTATGCGAAGTAAAAAGAATGATTGGGACAAATGGACAGGTGGAATTGGGAAAACGGCGTTATTCTCCTGTAGAAATTTCTTCCATGATTTTATCTTATGTCAGGAACTATGCAAGCAATTTTATGAATGAGGATATTAGCAGGGCAGTTATTTCTGTACCTGCATATTTTGATGAATTGCAGCGGCAGGAAACATTAGAAGCCGGAAGGATGGCAGGCTTTATGGTAGATCGTATTATTAACGAGCCTACAGCAGCGGCTTTAAGTTATGGCTTGGAGCATATGGAGGAGGAAAGCTATGTTCTGGTGTATGATCTGGGCGGCGGTACATTTGATGTAACACTTTTGGAGATGTTTGAGGGTGTGCTTGAGGTAAAGGCAAGCAGTGGAGATAACAAGCTGGGCGGCAAGGATTTTGACCAGCAGTTAATACAATATTTGACAGATCGTTTTCAAGAGCAGCATGGAATAGATTTAACGAACGATTTATCGGCTATGGTGCGTATTCGTGACGAGGCGCTGCGCTGTAAAATTGCATTGAGCACGCAAGAGGAATATCACGTGCAGCTTCCTGTGCTTGCTACGAAAAATAATATTCCGCTTGCTATGGAGGAAACAGTGACACGTTCCATATTTGAGGAGTTAATTGGGGATTTAGTGGAGCAGACGCATAGACCAATAGATATTGTGCTTTCAGATAGTGGGCTTTCTAAGGAGCAGATTGATAAAGTTCTTTTGGTAGGAGGTTCTACACGTGTTCCATTGGTTCGTAAGGATTTAGAGGAGTATCTGGGAAAGACACCGGCAGCGGCAGTCGATCCGGACTATGCGGTGGCACAGGGAGCGGCGGTTCAGGCTGCGATTATTTCTGGTCAGATTGATGAGAGCAGTGAAATTATGATGACGGATGTAAATCCGTATACATTGGGCGTACATACTATAAATGGATATGACGACGATTATATGAGTGTTATTATTCCAAGAAATAAAACAATACCGACAACGAAGAAACAAAGATATTATACCTCAGGGGATTATCAGACAGCGGCGATTATAGAGGTTTATCAGGGAGAGTCTTCTTCTGTACAGTATAATCATTGTATCGGTAAGTTTGTATTAAAAGGGATTCCAGCAAAAATCGCAGGAAAAGAGGCGATTGATGTATCTTTTTCCTATAATCAAAATGGTATGCTGCAGGTAACCGGGACAATCGTCAGCACAGGTGAGGAAGCAATGATTGATATTGATATGCTGAATACAAAGGAGAAACGGAAGGATGTCAGCGATTGGAAAGATTCGGAATTGGCAGGCGAGTTTCGAGCAGTTATCCGCCGTACAGAGAAATGGCTGAAAAATCATAAAGAGGATAAGGAACTGGAGGAACTTTTATATCAATTGAAAAAGGCGATTTTGGAGGATGATGATTGGCAGGCAGATATGCTGGAACAGGAAATAGAGGATTACATAGGGTAGGAAAATAATGAGAAAAGATTATGAAATATTGGGAATTGATGAAAACGCAGATGAAAAAACAATAAAACGGGCATACTTTAAATTAATCAGGACATATTCGCCAGAGAAAGATCCGGAGCGTTTTCAGGAAATCAGATCTGCCTATGAGCGGCTGACTGAGGAAAAGAAGCAGCCGGACAATAGCAAATTATTGGAATTTCCTAAAGATGATTCGTTCGCACAAAATATGTTTGACAATATTCAAGTATTGATGCATGAGATGGATTATAATAGGGCTGCTGAATTGGCAAAACAAGGGATGCAGCGTTATAATGAGGTAGAGTGTTTTCTATATATGTTCGCGCGCAGCAGTATATTGAATAATAAGTCAGGAAATGCGGTTAAGGCATATGAAAAGCTTGTGAAACAGTTTCCCGATAAGATTTATTATAAAATGGAATTGGCAAAGGCATATCTTATGCGGGGATATAATCGAAAAGCATTTGATATGTTTCAGATTATATATGAGGAAGGCTGTCGTGAGATACCATTTTTGCTTGAGTATGGTTCTTGCTGTGTAGACAGGAAAGAGTGTATGACGGGTCAGAGCGTTTTAATGAATTTGCTTGATGCGATTCCGCAAGAAAAGGTAAATAGCTATATACCAGAGCTGGTGGAAGCGTATCATGGATTGTTTACCATTTTTATAGATTCCCGTTATCCGATTGAGGATGTGATTGACAGATGTAATGCGTTTTTGGATAAAGCAGGCAGCAGAGTGCAGGAGTCTAAGGAATTATTGTTGGATTTATATTTTGCTGTTGCAATTGCATCAAAGATATCAAGCGGAAAGGCGATAAAGATAAAAAATCTTGTAAGCCGTTTAGGAGCACAAATTCCCGACAGTGTCATTAAGAATTCAAATATAGGCTGGCTAAAAGAGCAGATTGAATTGGATAGGCTGCTGGTAGACGAACGGTTCAGCCCTATGTTAAAATATACGGTACAGGCGTATTTGGATTTTGAGTATGTATATATTGATGAAGATCAGGAAGATTATAATACATTTTTGGAGATGGATGCAACGCTTTGGCAGATTGAGGAGTGGCCAAAACAGAGAAAGGAATGGGAGCTTCTAAAGAATATATATCCTAGTATGTATGAATGTATGCCGCTGGAATTATGGGATATTTTACAGACAAGCAGTAGAGAACAATTAACGGCAATAAGAAATCATGTGATAATAGAGTATTCTCGATTAGAACGCAAATTTCAGAATGGGCGCTATTTTGAAATGTATCCTGAACGCCGTTCCAATATGAAACAAGTACAGTGGGATAGTTTGGAAAGCGGGACATTTGTTCGTGAGGACAAAAAAATAGGCCGCAATGAGCCATGCCCGTGCGGTAGCGGGAAAAAGTATAAGAATTGTTGTGGGAAAGGGGTATAGTTTCGGGAGAAGAACCCAAGAAGCAGTGATATGATAATAGCAATTAATTATGCAGATAAAAGTTTTCAAAAAGCCCAAAAATTAAACTTAGAAACTGCAAAGAAATGGGGCGCAGACAGGACAATTGCCTATACGCCCAAGGATATGGATACGGCGTTTCGAGAGCGGAATCAGGCGATACTAAGCGCGAAAAAAGGAAATGGCTTCTATCTTTGGAAGCCCTATTTTTTAAATAAGGCATATCAGGAATTGAAAGACGGGGATTATCTCATTTATACGGATGCAGGTTCAATTTATGTCAATAGAATACAATACTTAATTGATTGTATGGAACGGGAAAAGATGGAAATTATGGTCTTTTCTTTGCAGAAAGAATTGTTGGAGAAACAGTATACCAAAAGGGATGCCTTTGTGCTAATGCAGTGTGATGCGCCGCGGTTTACGGATACGCCGCAGTCAATTGGCGGTTATGTGCTTTTTAAAAAGTCTAAATTTGTGGAACATTTCTTAGCGGAGGACTTAAATTATGCACAAGATGAACGCATTATTGCGGAGATTGCAAATACGCAGGGACTGCCCAATTATCCAGAATTTATTGCGCATCGGCATGATCAGTCCGTCTGGTCTTTAATGGTGAAAAAATATGAATTAAAGCGTTTTCGCGATCCATCGCAGTATGGTCTGTGCAACCATTATGAAAAAGAGGTGGAGGAACGAAGCACTTTTCCGCAGATAATTGATTCGCATAGAATAAATGTCAGTTCTTTGGCAGAATTAAGATGGAGAAAGAGTCTGTGTGGAAAGTTTGCCGAGAAGGTGAAAAATAAGATAAGGACGTTGCACTCTTAGAATATTGGTGGCAGAACTTTTTAAAAAGGATAATTGCCATTTTGCAACGTGAACAGGAACAGCGCGAGGATAATTATGGATTATAAGTGTAAGAAAGGGATATATGGATAACACTTTGCAGAAAAAATGGAATTTTTATGAAAGAAGATGGCGTTTTCGTGATTTTTACTTTAATAAATGTCTGCGCAGGCATGGAATTGTGAAGTATTTTCACAGAGAGCCAGTAATGCCGCATTATGCACATCAATGGGTAATGTCAAAGAAAAAAACAAATGATTATATTTATCATTTAATACAGTCAGACAAACCTTTTATGGTGTGTCGATTTGGTAACACGGAATTGCAGACTGTTGTAGGGAATTTAAAAACAAAGATTGTCGGGCACTCGAAAGAGACAGACGCATATTTGGATAAATGGTTTACCAGATTAGGAAAAGATTCAGGGTTCTTCCCAGTGGACTATAAGTACCTTGATAGATTTACAGACTGTATTCTTGACGCCTGCAAAGAAGCAGATTTGCTTGCAATGTGGCATCTAAATATGGAAGATTTTGTGATTGAAGAATATAATCCCAATGTGAAGCTGACGTACCTGTTTCGCTTGGAGCCGTGGCTTGCAAACTGCCGTCCGTGGTCTGCGGCATTAAAAGGAAAAAAAGTGTTAGTAATTCATCCGTTTGAAGATACCATACGGGCACAGTTTCAGAAGCGGGAAAAACTATTTCCTAATACAGAAATCCTGCCAAAATTTGAACTGAAAACATTAAAGGCAGTACAGACATTGTGCGGTGAGCGGGATGAACGATTTCAAAATTGGTTTGAGGCATTGGAGTATATGGTGCAGGCAGCGCTGGAAATTGATTTTGATGTGGCAATTATCGGCTGCGGTGCTTATGGAATGCCGCTTGCCGCGAAGTTAAAGCAGGCAGGAAAACAGGCAGTACATTTGGGCGGTGCGACACAGCTTTTGTTTGGTATTAAGGGCAGGCGCTGGGAAGAAAATTATCCGTCTAAGATAGCGACTTGCTTTAATGCGGATTGGACATATCCGTTGGATTCCGAAAAACCAAAGAACGGTGGGACGGTTGAGATGGGATGTTATTGGAAGTAATCTAATAGAATGAAAAATATGGTAACAGTTCAGCTAGGGGTTGTCGCAATAAGCTTTGATTATACAAGATATAGTGCAAAATACAATACAACATTACGATATCTTGTATCTGCTTTCCTTAATGCGACAACCCTGTAATAAAATGTAGTGATTGGAGGTATCCAGCCCATCGCGAAGCGATTTCCAATGGCTGGATATGTAACAGTTCAATGGGTTATCTGAACTGTTACAAAATATGGGCACGCAAAGCAAGACTGTTCGTTTTGCTTTGCGTGCCCGTCTAGGTGAGTAGGGAAGAAGTATCATCACCTACTCAATTATGCGCAGACCCATGCAGAGGAAATCTATGATATCTTGTATCTATTTTCCTTAATGCGACAGCCCTGAGGTTTGAAACTCAGTATTTCGAAACCCATGTTTTATCTGTGTGCCGCGCAGTTGGGTGGATTGTATCATATAATCATATGCGGAAGCCGGAAAATAGCGGTAGCCGGTAACTTCGCCTTCTTTTGGGCAGTATATTGTAACACCGTTCATATCAAAAGTTTGCATTTCTGAAGAATCATATTCTTTTTGGGTTAGATAATAGGGCGCTGTTAAGTTTTGCTTTATAAAAACCATATCATCTGTAAAGTAGTGATCCCAGTAAGGTGTTAGAACGAAAAACATGAATACAACAATACAGCCGGATGCCAGCTTATAGAAGCTGCTTTTTTCTTTGCGCATCCACATACCAACTGCGAGTGCGGGGGTTGCCAAAAGGAATGCAAGCCCATAACGGATAAAAGGGGCAAGAAACAGCCATGCAGCAGTATTGCACAGTACAACGATATTTAATAATACAAGATTCCAATTCAGTCTTTTTTTGCGGATAATATAATGGAGCAGAATCAAAACATCCAGCAGTACCGCAAGTAAATTGGTTAGAAGCAGCATTTGTGCATAGCGTTCCTGTGCATTCCACCAGATAGGAAGCCATTCTTGAAAAGGTTTATCAATTAAGCTGCTGTCATATAGGCAGCGCGCCCATGTTTTAATCTGTGCAGAGTCGATTTGTACATATTGTACAGGCAGTTTCCAGTCAAATGAAAATAAATCCAGCGCTGGAAAGGGATAGAGCAGCCAGCCGGAGATTATTACATTGCGGATAAGATAAGGCAGTAACGTGATGATACCGAAAAATAGGTAAGTAATGATTTCTTTTGCCCGTTTTTGACGAATAAGGCATACAAGCGGATAAAGCACCAATAACACAAGCAGTCCGGCAGAAAGTTTTAAGGTGGCAATATAAACCGCTAATACGCTTAATAGGCAATATTCGGTGATATCCTGCGTATGAGATTCTAAAACCTCTGCCCAGCGGGTAATTAAATACAGTGCAAAAAACATAGTGGCGTAATCCGAAGCAGGCGAAACACAGCCTGTTAAATTTACAAGCGCATAGAATAGGATTCCAATACAGCATAAATCTGCGAAATGGTAAGAATGCGAAAAAAAGTTTTTTAAATGGTGCAGCGCCCAAATACAGAATAGTGCAGTAAGAAAACCAGTGGTGCAATGCAATGACGAACCGCCCAAAAACGCCATGCTAAACAACGCAGCAAAACCAAAATAAGAACTGTTGTATGCAAAGTGCCATTGCAGATTGGCGAGTCCCTTTACTACGCCATATGTTTCATACCAACGAATCATTTGGGCATGATAAAGATTGGTGTCTGTATGGATAGTTCCGCGTGAGGTACAAAATGCAATCAGCAATAAAACGCCAAGATATAAAACACCTTCCCATGAACATAGAATTGATAAAGTTTTTTTAATCAGTATGGATAATTCACTTTTATTGCGGATAAGCACTGCAAGACAGAGAATAAAAAGAAAAAGGTTTGCAAGCAGTCCTACTTTATAGAAAATGCTAAAGAATTGTGCATAAATGGTTGTAACAACGATCCCACAGACAATATTATGTGAAAGACTATAGGAAGTATTGCAATTTAAGAATTTATTAAGACATTTATAAAAACAGAACCCAGTCAAAAATGTGATAAATAAAATATAACTCCAGTTTAACAACACAATAACCATGCTAGGAAACCTTCTTTCAAATGAATTTGTCAATATACCATTTTATTGAAATATAATATATATTTGCATCCAATATGCAATAATTTTGTGCATTTTGATGTAATATTCCCCCTGGTTT
>CBCOYO010000153.1:0-8298 GCA_965114465.1 uncultured Lachnospiraceae bacterium | reverse complement strand
ACGTAGGCGTAGCGGGCTACGGCGAGGCTTTTTCTCCTGCAAGATTGGAGAAATAAACAAGCAAGATGTGTCACTTATTTTTCTACAGTTCCTAAGTGTTAAAATGTATAATGATAACATTTTAAACAGCAAATCGAGTAACTTTTAGAAAGTTGTAAACGGATGTAGTGTGAAAAATACTTCTAAGGCAGCAAAAGACACTGCCTAAGAAGTATTAAGTTTCACATAGGAAAAACGCGAAGGACAGCGTTCTTCATATCTATTTGGCAGCTAAAGCAGCATGGAGATTAATATGTACAGATTTCAAATATATAGTAGGAGGAGTGATTAAGATGAAGAAATTAGGATATAGCCAAAACAAATTAAATAGGAGGGCGACTATATTTTAACCCTCCTGCATGATATTAGGAGGAAATATGTATAACGAAAAGGATATTATCGCACAATGGAATGCTGATATGTACGATTTGAATGAAACCAATATAGATGATGTTGCATTTGCGTTAACGCTTATAGGCACAAAACCAAAAAAGATTTTGGAAATTGCCTGTGGCAGCGGGCGTTTTTTGATTCCTATGGCAAAGGCAGGGCATACTGTAACAGGACTTGATTTTGATGAGTATATGTTGGGAAAGATTGCGGATAAAATCGCGAATGAGAACATAAATGAAATCCATGATGATAGGATAAAATGGCATAAGGCAGATGTGATTTGTGATAATTGGGGGACGGGTTTTGATGTCGTTATTTTAGGCGCTAATTTTTTGTATAATATTGTGTCTGATATGAATTATGAACAAGCGCAGAAATTAATGATTCAGAAATCGTCGGATGCGTTAACGGTTGGCGGTCATATTTTCGTGGATTGTGGATATACACAATATCCGGAGAAATGGTTTCAAAATCCCGATGCGAATATTGTATGGGAAGGTACAGACAGCCATGGAAATTTCGGAAAAATGATTCTGCTTAATAGTGTTTATGATACGGAAAGCAGAATAAAAAGATTTATCCGCAGGTTTGAAATGATACTAGCGAATGGAAGCACTTTAGTGCAGGAAATTCCATCAAAGAAGCACTTTGCAGCGCTGGAGCAAATACATAAGTGGTTAGCTGAATCAGGATTTGTTATTGAGCAAGAGTGCGGTGATTACCAAGGACATTTAATAAGTGAAATAACAAATCGAGCAATTATTTGGGCAAGGAAGGTTCGATAATCGAATAACCTTGGGTTAGAGGATTGTGGAAACCGTATTTTTTGACAAGTCCTTTTCTTCTTATACTGCACACCAAGAACAGTTACAGTTTTTTATCGTGTTGTTCTAAATTTATAACATATCTAATGGTTTGTTAGTGTAAATCTTATAGGTGTGCAGTATAGGTAGTGACAGTGTTATGGCAAAAGATTTAGCCTGCGTCATCTGCAAAGTTAGTATAACAGTTCCTAATTAGAATTATGGAGGATAAGTATGGACATTAGAGTAGAGCCGATATTATACGAGCAAAAATCTGTTTTTATTCAAATGTTGGAATTGTATCAGTATGATTTTTCTGAGTTTTCCAATGACGATATTAACGAATATGGATATTTTGGATATGGGCATATTGATGATTATTGGAATGAAGAAGGAAGACATCCGTTCTTTATCAAGGTAAATGGAAAGCTTGCCGGGTTGGTTTTAGTGCGTTCTTGTTGTGAACATAATAATCTGCCCAATCCTCATAATATAGCCGAATTTTTTGTTATGAAAAAATATAGACAAAAAGGAGTTGGCAGGGTAGCTGCTGTGAAGATTTTTGATATGTTTCCTGGTGGATGGGAGATATCCCAGTGGACGAACAATTTGCCTGCGCAAAAATTTTGGGGTAAAGTTATTGCAGCGTATACAAATGGAAAATATAATACGTTTACAGCAATGGAAGCAAATGAAATAGGATTTACATTCGACAATTCGTAACAGTTTAGTTTTGGGATTCCTTTTAGATGCTAAAAAATTTATTACACAGCGGCAGAACGAAAGAAGTGGGGCTGTCGCATTAAGGAAAGCAAATACAAGATATCGTAATGTTGTATTGTATTTTGTACTATATCTTGTATAATCAAAGCTTATTGCGACAACCCCTAGATAGGAGAAATAATCTATGTTAGTTTGTAAAAAAACCCATTGTGCAGCAGTGCTTCTATTTATAATTGCGGCAGCTTCCGCTATAATATGTACTGCCTGTCAGGCACAGCCAGAAGTATCTTTTGCTGAATTGGCAGGCACAAAGGATATAGCAGAGATAGGAACAGAAGAAAATACCATAGACAATAATCCCAATCAGGAGCAGGCGATGCAAGGCATTCTACCGCAGCCTGTTTTTATCAATACAAAAAATACATATCAAACGCTGAATGTTGCAACATATATAACGAAAATCGACGATTTATATTTTATTGCAGACTGTTATCATAATCAGATTTTATACCATAATATACTTGGTGATCCACTAACAGAATGGCAGGTTTTGACGGATAAGGTGCATTATGCGCATACCATTGCTGCTGATGAGAAAGTGCTGCTAGTGGACGATACGGAGAATAATCGTGTACTTGTATTTCAGAATATGAATGGGCAGTATGCGCAGACGCAGACACTTGAAAATATCGGACTGAAACCACATTATATACAATATGATACACAAAGAAACGTTTTTATGGTGTGGAGTTCCATTACCGGAGAAATGTATTTCCTAAAACGGTCGGATACATCAGACGACAAGGGGATTTTTCCGATTTATATACAAAAAATATTAAAAATAGAAGAATTATACGGTGTGTATGTGCGTTCGTTTACCATTATGGAAGATGGTATTTATTTTGTTTCAGGGCATAACAATCAGAAAATTATCAAGGTAGAAATCAGTTCAGACGGCAATGCTTTTATAATAAAAGCGTCTTATGCAGTTCCTGATGAAATTGCGGGAATGGTGCAGCTTACGAAAATTGATGATTATTACTATATTACCGTTTCCACCGACAACCAAGAGAATCAGGAATATGCAACAATCGTGCGGTGCAAAGACTTAGAAGCTTTGGAGCAGGGCAGTTATCAAGATATTTACAGCAGTTTCGGCATCAGCGGCGGCACTCCGTATTATATCACGCAAATCGAAGGCAGATATTATATGGCGCACCATAGAACCAATGAAAATATCATAGCCTTCGATATTATAGATAATGAAATACGTAATGTAAAAGTGATATATTAGCGATTCTTTAAAAATCTTTCGGAGTTACAAACGGTGCGGCGAGGAATATCGGCATTGCGTAAAAAAGTGCATAGGCATACCGAAATTCCGCTGCTACCGGCGAGGCAATGCTTAAAGTCAGCACAAGCGCCGCCAAGGGAAGACAGATCAAAGCATTAGCTGTATTTTCGGATCGCAGGCATATGGCGATGGCAATTAACAGTATCCAGAAAATCAATCCGATGCTCCACAAAGCCCCATATAAAGGTATAATATCATGCAGTTTAAAAAGTATTTCCTTTATTTTTACAACGATATTCCCTCGCAGAATCGGCTGCCAGCTTAGCCCAAATTCATTGGGATAAATGCCTTCTGCAAGTCCTACGTCATAGGCAACATCAGGATACCAGTAGCCGTTTGTCTGCGCAACATAAGCGTCAAAGTATGCTTTTGGATGCGAAAGACCGATGGACAGCCAAACTTGGAAAAATTCTGTCTTGTGTGCTTCAAGGTAATCGCTGCCTGTTTCGCGGATAAGATTTTTAATATTGTCGGATACATTTGGCTGGTATTTGGAAGCTACTTGCGTAACATCCATAATATGGCTGACAAAGTTGAATTCTTCTTCGTTAAGCGATTTATTCTGTGCGATAACACAGGCAATTTGCTGCACGGGAACAGATAAGGATTCTACAAAGTCCGCCTGTTTAATTTCATAAACATTCATGCAGGGGTACTTTACGAACAGTACTAAGGCTAGTATTGTTAAATGAATCGGTACCATTGTCCGCCAACTACTGCGGTAAACGAACAGAATAAACGGCAGCGAAAGCAAGAAAGCATACCACCCGTTTGGACGCAGCAGACACAACAGAACACCAGAAAAAACGTAAGGCACTACCAGAGTAAAATATTCGCTGATTTTCAGCCGCTGTCTGCCAAAACGCGACATATCCCCTGTGGGAAGGGTTGCGTCTGGTCTTAATAAGAATCGCAGCAATGCAGCACAGAAAATTGTCATAGCACCGGCAAAAGGAATATCTTTCCATATGGTTACACTTAAGGCACCATTGTAAGGCATCAGTGCATAAAAGCAGATAACTGCAATAAGAATGGGTGTTATGATATCTGCTTTTTGTAAGGTTTTGACGACATATCCCGCCGCAAAAGCCATAAATACCATTTGCGCAAGCGTGTAGAGCGCAAGACCAAAATAAACGTCGTTAGTAAAGCGCAGCCCCAATTGATAGAACATACCAATAAGTGCAGTATGCACAATGGAATGGTGGTTGCTTAATTCGTAGACGCCAAGAACCTGTGCGTATTGGTTAATGCTGTCCGGTGTCATAACACCTGGATATGCATGTAGGAAATAAGGCAGCCAACATATAAGGCAGCAAAGCATCGTGACGTAGGGCAGCCACGGTGCCTGATAAGCCATACCTGTGATGTGCACAAGATCGCTTGCCTGAAGCAGACACAAAATAAGGTGATAGTATATAGCAATCAGTCCAACAGCAGTACTAAGCAGCGTCACTGTGCAGAAAATAAAATTTTCCATATCAAAAAGTATCGTCTGATAAGTGTTGGCAATGGTAAAACCGGCAAAAAGCAGGCTTAATAGATTGGAAAGCCAAAGGTCTTTCATGTTGATTCGGCTAACAAAGTGATCTTCTTGCAGCTTCATATAAATATAGAAAAAAACAAGGAACAGTATAATAGATAGCGGATTCCTCGTCTGTATGTGAAATAGGCGCATAACAGCAAAAAGTGTAAAAAAACTTTTTGCGGAAATTTTTATTAAACGCATAATCTCCTCCGTTTTATAAACAATTAATGACAATTTATACTGCTTAACAGTTAAAATTTCCGAGTAAGCTGACTATATAACGCCAGTCATATACGTTTAAACAGTGCAGTATGGTAAATTCTGGCGTTATGTAGTATCTGTAAAAACTTATCTATATAAATCTTAAAATGGATTTGCGGTTACGTCAATAACGATTCTCTTAATTATGCAATAGAATTGCCAATTTTTTGTATTTTTAATCCTGACCGCCAAAAAAACTCCTTGAAATTTGCCATAATAGGGATTAATATAGTAAGTAGCAGGTTTATTGCCTGAGTATTAGGCTTAAATTTAAAATGATTTTATTGAGGTGACAAAATGAGTAAAGTTCGAAACAAAAGAAGGCACAGAATTGGAACAAAGGTAGGATTATTAATGGCACTTATGCTGGCAGTCAGTATTGCTTTGGTTGTATTTCTGTGTGTGGCAATGTTCTATAAGCTTACAATGAGAACACTGCGTGACGAGTGTGTGGATGGCACGAGTATGCTTGCTTATGAGTTGGAACATTATACAGGGCCGGAGGATAAGACACAATTATTGGATGATTTGAAATTGCGGATGGATTGTGAATTTACCATTTTTGAAGGAGATGTACGTGCCTATACAACAGTTCAGCAGCAAGGAGAGCGGCTTGTTGGAACGAAGTTATCTGAAGATTTAGTGGATGTGATTTTAAAACAAGGGCAGTCTTATGTAGGAAATACGAAGATTATGGGAGTGGATCACCTTTGCTCCTATGTGCCGACGTATGATAAATCTGGACAGATAGATGGATTGCTTTTTGCAGGAATTTCATCGCAACAGGCGAATGAACATATTTATCAAACCGTAAAGACAGCGTTTTTGGTGGCTGCAGTATTGGTTGTGCTGAGTATTGTACTTATGGGACTTTATATTAGTTTTGCTGTTTCTGTGCCGCTTGCAAAACTGACAAGACAGGCGCAGAAAATGGAACAGGGAGATCTGGGATTAAGCAGCAAGCAGGAATCAGCAATCCATTTCCGTGCTAATGATGAAATTGGATTGTTAGCAGAAATTTTCAACAATACGAATGAACGTCTGCGAGGGTATATTGGAGAGATTGCAGATGTGCTAAAGGCGATTTCCGAGGGTGATTTAACGATAAAGACAGCACAGAATTATGTCGGTGATTTTACTTCTATTAAGCAGTCTTTAGACAGCATTGAGAAAGCGTTAAACGGAACGATGTCACAGATTATGGAAAGTTCCCAGCAAGTATCAAATGGTTCTGATCAGATGTCGATTGTATCACAGTCGCTAAGTCAAGGCGCGATTGAGCAAGCGAGTGCTGTGGATGAATTAGAGCAGACGATCCGTGAGATTTCAGAACAGGTAGAGCAGTCGGCGGATAATGCAGGACAGGCAAGCCAGAAAGCGCAGGAGGTTGGAACGCATATTTTGGAAAGCAACCAAAAAATGCAGGAAATGATTCAAGCAATGCAAGATATTAATTCTAGCTCCAGCGAAATCGGCAAAATTATTAAGACGATTGAGGAGATTGCTTTTCAGACAAATATACTTGCATTAAATGCTTCCGTTGAGGCAGCAAGAGCAGGCGACGCAGGACGTGGTTTTGCCGTGGTAGCAGAAGAAGTCCGCAGTCTTGCAGGGAAAAGCGCAGAGGCATCGCAGTCTACCACAAATTTAATAGAAAGTTCTATAAAGGCTGTGGAGTACGGAACGATGATTGCGAATGAAACGGCAGCACTACTTGAAAATGTGGTGAAAGGTGCGAATGAGATTGTAATGACGATAAATGGGATAGCAGATGCCTCTCGTACTCAGGCGGATTCCGTTTTGCAGATAGAGCAGCAGATAGATCAGATATCGGATGTAGTGCAGACCAATTCAGCAACAGCGCAGGAGAGCGCGGCAACAAGCCAAGAACTCAATACACAGGCTGGTTTGTTGAAATCATTGATAGCGGTATTTCGTTTAAAAAACAAAGAATAAAGAAAATCTCCGTCTGGTTTGGCGGAGGTTTTTTCAATGTATATGGATACCCAGAGGAAATATATCAGCGTGTGGGTGGGGGAAAAGTTTTTCCTGTTTGATTGAATGCGGAGGTGTTGGGGTGGAGTTTAGTACATTAGGGCAGATTGTTGCGCCTTTGTTGGAATGGTATGAGAAAAACAAACGTTCTTTGCCGTGGCGGGAAAATCAAGAGCCATATCGTGTATGGATATCGGAAATAATGTTGCAGCAAACGCGTGTGGAAGCAGTGATTCCGTATTATCATCGTTTTATGGAGCGGTTTCCTACAATTGCAGCATTGGCGGAAAGCCAAGAAGAAGAATTATTAAAATACTGGGAAGGACTTGGATATTACTCTCGTGCAAAAAATTTAAGAAAAGCAGCACAGCTAATTTGTAAGGATTATCAGGGACAGTTTCCGGAAACGTTTGAGGAAATACGAAAACTTCCGGGAATCGGCGCATATACAGCAGGTGCAATTTCCTCTATTGCATTTGGCAAAGCATATGCAGCAGTTGACGGAAATGTACTGCGTGTAGTGACAAGGCTTACAGAGAAGGATCAGGATATTATGGAAGCGTCGTTTCGCAAAGAGGTGACTAAAGCGCTAGAGCAGATATATCCTAAGAAGGCGTGCGCAGCATTTACGCAAAGCTTAATGGAATTGGGTGCAGTGGTCTGTGTGCCGAACGGAAATCCAAAATGTGTAGAGTGTCCGCTTGCGTTATTGTGTGGTGCTTATCAAAATAAGACCCAGTGTAGATATCCTGTGAAACGCAAGAAGGCGGAGCGGAAAATTGAGGATAAAACGGTGCTGCTGTTAAAATATCAGGATAAAATTGCAATCCGCAAGCGCGGCACAAAGGGGGTGCTTGCTGGAATGTGGGAACTGCCTAATCTGGAAGGGCATCAGACAGATGCGGAGGTTTGTCAATGGCTTGCGGAGCAGGGGATAGCGTTGCATATAGCACAGAATATTTTGGATAATCGTTTTTTGGCAAAGCATATTTTTACGCATATCGAATGGCGTATGGAATGTATTGCGGCAGAATGTAAGACAGTATCAGACGAGAATACGTTTATTTGGGTGACACAGGCGCAGTTAGCCAATGAAATTGCCCTCCCTTCTGCATTCAAAAAAGTGTATCAAAAAGGGGTTTTGTAGGTAACAGTTCAGGTAGGTCTGCGCATTTACTGCGCTGACCGTAATAAAATGTAGT
>CBCOYO010000152.1:0-8302 GCA_965114465.1 uncultured Lachnospiraceae bacterium | reverse complement strand
ATAAGCAGGCAATATGTGTTGTGCAGAAAGGAAAATCTAATCGTTTGTGAGTATATATATGGGGCTGTCGCAATAAGCTATGATTGTACAACATATAGTATAAAACACAAGGTTAGATTATTTTGTATACATTTTCCTTAATGCGACAGCCCCTTTATGCTGCTTGTGTTTTTCTATCGTGCTCCTTTATCGTAGGGAATGCCCTCTGCTTTCGGCGCGTGTGAGTTTTTGGAGGTAAACGCTAACAAAATCATAGATACAATAAACGGCATCATATCATAGATATTTTTTGATAGATGCAGATTCGATAAAAATGTTGCATCTGCGATATTGGCAAGCGACTTAAATACGGCAAAGAATACTGCTGCGCCTGCAATGCGGAACGGTTTCCACTGCCCAAATATCATTACGGCAAGTGCAAGAAAACCAAAACCAGTAACGCCAACTTCAAAATTCCAAGTCGAAACAGACGGAACAATATACGCAAATCCGCCCAAGCCGCCAAGGAAACCAGAAATCATTACACCGATATAACGCCACTGGTATACGTTAATTCCCACAGAATCCGCCGCCTGCGGATGTTCGCCGCACGCACGCAGACGCAAACCATACTTTGTTTTATATAGGAAGATATACGCTGCAATCAGCAGCACTATCCCAATAATTAAGAAAATATTATAGGTCAAAGGGCCGGCAGTAAAGATAAACTCCTTATTGGAATAAGATAATTTTGAGGACGCTGAACCGTTTCCGCCAGAAGCGGTATTGTTGTAAGCTTTTACAATTACAACGGCTGCCGCTGTCGCAAGCATATTTAAAGCAGTTCCGCCGATTGTCTGATCTGCCTTTAATGTAATTGCGGAAAACCCTAACAGTAATGAATAAATCATACCAGCAACAGCACTTGCCAAAATAGAAAACAGAATTAATACGGCAGCAGGCAGCGTTCCTTGGAACAATACAAGCACCAAAATGCCTGCAAGTCCTCCAATTGCCATAATGCCCTCCAAAGCAATGTTAATAACACCGCTGCGCTCCGAAAACATACCGCCAAGCGCAACCATCATTAAAACTACTGCATACAATAATGTATATTTTAGAAGCAAAAACATTACCTATCTGCCCCCTTTCTATTTGAAGATGAAGACTCTTTTTCTATAGACTTTCTTTTTTGCTTATTGGAAATGGCATCCATTACAACGCCTTTAAAAAGCATAACAAACGCACAAAGATATATAATTACAGCGATAATAACATCCGCAATTTCCGGCTGGAAGTATTTTGTAGATAAATAACCACCACCTACGGTAATATGTGATACAAACAGCGCAGCAAAAATAACACCAATTGGGTTGCTTAGTGCCAAAAGCGCAACTGGAATACCATTAAATCCCATTGCTGGAAGTGTTGTGCTTACCTGCGGATTCCACTCTGCCACACCAGATAGATAAAATAATCCTGCACCAATGCCAGACAATGCACCTGCAATTGTCATAGAAAGTACAACATTCTTCTTTTCATTAATACCAGCATATTTTGCGGCATCTTTATTATGCCCGCACGCTTTTAGTTCATAGCCAAACGTTGTCATATGAATTACAACATATACCAAAACTGCAATGATAATTGCAATAAAGATAGCAATTGTAGTGGATTTTGTTTTAAACAGTGCGTTCATTCCGAAATCCGGAATGATAGACTGCGGTGCAGCACTCCGCAGCGTATAGGTTTTTGTGGTTTTTAAGTCGTACATATTGCCGATAACGCCTTTGTAAATAATTTCATTGACTGCATACAAGCCTATCCAGTTAAACATAATTGCCGTAATTACTTCATTGACATTAAAATATGCTTTAAAAATACCAGGAATTGCACCCCAAACCGCTCCGAAAACCATTGCTGCCAGCAGACAAATATACCAAGGCATATGCAGCACCAGCGCAAAATAAAGAGCTCCCAATGCACCTAAAGTATACTGTCCCGCAGCGCCGATATTAAACAAACCTGTTTTAAATGCAAACGCAACGGATAATCCGGTCATAATCAATGGCGCTGTCTGTGATAATACAGTACCAATTCCTTTGGGCTTTAAATAAAATCCCCCTTTAATAATCCTGCTAAACCCATCCAAAGCATTTTCGCTGTTAATGCAGTATAAAATCACCAGTCCTACCAAAAGCCCTATTACAATACAAATTAATGATGCTACTACCGACAGTATGCCCGACGATAGATTGCTCTTCTTATTTTCTGTTCCCATTTTATCACCCCGCCCTCTAGTTTGCTTCCGCAGGTATCTTGTCTTTTTTTGCTCCTGCCATATATAAGCCTAATTCCTCTACCGATACGGTCTTAGGATCAAGCTGCCCGACAATCTCTCCCTCGTACATTACTAGGATGCGGTCGGAAACATTCATAACCTCATCTAATTCCAGTGACACCAAAAGCACTGCTTTTCCTTTATCCCTTTGCGCCACAAGCTGACTATGGATATATTCAATCGCCCCTACATCTAGTCCGCGGGTTGGCTGCACTGCCACCAAAAGATCAGGATTTTTGTCAATTTCACGGGCAATAATTGCTTTCTGTTGATTACCGCCTGACATACTCCTTGCAATCGTTACTGGCCCCTGCCCGCTCCGCACATCATATTGATCGATTAATCTCTGTGTATATGTCCGCACAGTACCTTTCTTAATAAAGCCTGCCTGCTGAAACTCCGTCTGCCAATAGCGCTGTAAAACCATATTTTGTTCAAGCGTATAATCCAGCACCAGTCCATGTTTATGCCTATCCTCTGGTATATGGCTCATGCCACTTTTGGAACGCTCGCGAATACTTGCCTTAGAGATATCCTGTCCATTAAACAGAATTTTTCCTGCTGTCATTTTCTCTAATCCGGTAAGCGCATGGACAAATTCTGTCTGCCCGTTGCCGTCAATTCCAGCAATGCAGACAATCTCACCGCGCCGCACTTGAAGAGATACATCTTTTACTGCATTATTTTTATGCATTTTGCTGGGTACAGTCATATGTTCGATTTTTAATACTGTTTCGCCTGGTTTTGCCGGTTTCTTATCCACCTTAAAATTCACATTGCGCCCTACCATCATTTTAGAAAGTTCCTCTTTCGTCGTATTTTGAATCTCTACGGTGCCAATATATTTTCCCTTGCGCAGTATCGTACAGCGGTTTGCAACCTCCATAATTTCATTTAGCTTATGCGTAATAAAAAGTATGGATTTCCCTTCCTTTGCAAGATTTTTCATAATCTTCATAAGTTCTTCGATTTCCTGCGGTGTTAAAACTGCCGTCGGCTCGTCAAAAATCAAAATTTCATTATCGCGGTACAGCATTTTCAGAATTTCGGTGCGCTGCTGCATACCGACAGTAATATCGGATATCAACGCGTCCGGATCAACTTTCAATCCATATTTATTGCTTAAAGACATTACTTTTTCCCTAGCTTCTTTTTTGCTGAGAAACAGCCCTTGAGTTGGCTCTACACCAAGAATAATATTATCAAGCACAGAAAAACATTCAACTAGTTTAAAATGCTGATGCACCATACCAATATTTAGGGAATTGGCATCATTTGGGTTATTGATTTTCACTTCTTTTCCGTTTTTCTTAATGAATCCACTTGTAGGCTGATAAAGTCCGAACAGAATACTCATTAAAGTTGACTTTCCGGCTCCGTTCTCGCCCAGTAGTGCATGAATTTCACCTTTCCGAAGCTGTAAGGTAACATTGTCGTTTGCCTTGATGCCCGGAAATTCTTTTGTAATATTTAACATTTCAATAATGTAATCCTGTTTTTCCATTCTGCCCTGTACCTTTCTCCCTTAATCGAATAGGGGAATGCCGCAATCGAGTAGGGGAATGCCGCATAAAATAAGGAAGGGAGTTATTATCAATTCCCTTCCCAAAATGACAATGTGCAAAACAATTAGTCAATATAAGTTACTGTTACGCCCTCACCGACTGTCGGCTGATTTTCTGTATCGTTTGAAATAGCGATACTTCCATCTGTAATGCCGTCCAAAAGCTTCTGATATTCGTCTTTTGTAAAGGTGTTAAATGCCCATGATGCACCCTCTGTCGGAAGCCCGATATAATCACCGTCTGCAAGTCCAAGGTTCTGCACCTTTCCGCCGATAGAATCCCAATTTCCTGAAAAATAAGCGTCAAGCCTGTCCTCTACAGTAGCTGTCAGTCCTTTCATTGCAGATGTAAGAACTGGATTATAATCGTTTCCTTCTCCTACGGAATACTGGTCTACATCGACACCGATAATCATACCATCATAGCCAAGTGCCGCTTCCATTGCAGATGTATAAATACCGCCGCCGCAGGCAAATACAATTTCAGTCCCCTCTGAGTACCAGCTTTCCATTTTTGCAGTAATATTTGCATCACCGTAGAACTGTCCGCCGTAAGTATACTTCACTTCCACGTCTACGCCCATTTCCTGCGCTGCTGCATCAACGCCTTGTACATAACCATATCCATAACGGATAACTGCCGGAACTGCCATACCGCCAAGGAATCCAAGCTTTGTATAGCCTTCCTTAACTGCTGCATAGCCTGCAAGATATCCTGCCTGCTCCTCGCTAAACGTACAAGCGTATGCATTGCTCTCAATCGGTGCTGTCATATCACCTTCTGATACGTCAACTGCGATAAAGTTTACATCTGGATAGGTTGTCTGCACTTCAGAAAGTGTTTCACCAAACAGATAACCAGGCAAAACAATAACAGTAGCGCCCTCACTTACTGCAAGGTCAATCTGGTTAATCCGCTCCTCTGTGCTGTCCTCTGTAGGCTGGTAGTATGTATACTCAATATTATGTGCATCGCCGTATGCAACTACTCCTTCCCACGTTGCCTGATTAAAAGATTCGTCATCAATCGTTCCAACGTCCGTAACCAGCGCAATTTTGCCTTCTACAGATACCGTATCATCTGTCGGCGCATCTGCCTGATCTGAACTATTGTCCGGACTATTGTTCTCTTGATTATTCTCTGCTGTAGATTCCTGCGCATTATCAGCAGGTGTCGTTTCAGCAGGCGTATTTTCCGGTGCAGGCGCAGGGCTGTCTGCCGGTGTATTGGAATTACCGCAGGCTGCCAGCGATACGACCATCGCGGAAGCTAAAATAAGTGACAATGTTTTCTTCTTCATATGAAATTCTCCTCCCTGAACGAAGTGCTAAAGTTCGTTCAATTTCATGTTAACACACATATACAAAAAATTCAATAAATTATTTTTCGCGCAGCACCTTATGCGCCGCAATCACAAATGTTAATGCATGAACACTCAGTGTAATTGTCCATGTTATCGGGTATGATAGATAAACCGTTGTAAGACTGTGATACTGTGGTATTTTAAATATGGTGGCAATCCATAAAAGCCGCAATCCGCACGCACCGATCAGCGATACAACCATCGGTATAACCGAATATCCGATTCCTCTTAACGCGCCCACCAGCACATCCATAACACCACAGAGGGCATAAACTGTACAGATTATGCGCATTCTATCCATTCCTGCCGCAATGACCTGCGCGCTAGGAGAGTAAATTCCAAGCAGAAACTCTCCGAAAAATACCATTAAATTTCCAAGCAGCACGCCAGTTGCAACAACATATATTTCACCAGCTAATAGTATTCGATAAATTCGCCGATATTCCCGCGCACCATAATTTTGGCTGGTAAAAGATATCGTAGCTTGGTAAAAAGCATTCATTGCCATATACACAAAACCTTCCAAATTGGAAGCGGCGGAATTGCCTGCTACCGCAATTGCACCGAAAGAGTTCACGGCTGATTGAATCACCACATTGGAAAGTGAAAACACCATCCCCTGAAATCCTGCTGGCAGTCCAATACGCAGAATTTTTCCAAACTTTTCTTTTGTAATAGCAAGCGATTTTAAATCTAAATGAATGCCGCTCTGCTCTAGCATTAAGCAGCGAACCACCAAAACTGCCGATACGGTCTGCGAAACTGCGGTCGCCACTGCAACCCCTGCAACCCCCATTTTACACACGATTACAAAAAACAGATTTAATAGTACATTAATGATTCCAGCCCCTAACAGATAATAGAGCGGCCGCTTTGTATCGCCAACGGCACGCAAAATCGCGCTTCCGAAATTGTAAACCATTGTGGAAGTCATACCTAAAAAGTAAATACGCAAATAAAGAACAGCTAAATCCAGCACTTCCTCCGGCGCCTGCATTAACTCCAATAAAAACTTTGCGCATACAATCCCAATAATGGTTAACAGCACGCCGCTGTATACGCTTAACAACATCGAAGTATGGACAGTTTCTTTCAGGTCGCTCTCTTTTTTTGCTCCATAATACTGTGCCGTCAGTACATTCGTACCGATCGACATTCCAATAAAAAGATTGGTAATTAAATTAATTAATGCACCGTTTGAGCCAACTGCCGCAAGCGCATTATCACCTGCAAACCGTCCAACTACCACAATATCTGCCGCATTAAACAAAAGCTGCAAAATACTCGAAAACATTAACGGTACTGCAAAAATCAACATTTTTTGAAATACGGAACCGTTGCACATATCAATCTCGTACTTCTTCATGTCAAATTCCTCCTTTATGAAAACTGCTTTATTTTTTTTATGCTCATTACAATTAATGGTATTACCATTAAAAACCAAATAACCGGCTCCGTCCAGATAATGCCCCAATACCCAAATATTTTGACAAACACAAATGTAAACACCAGTTTTCCAATTAATTCAATAAAACTCGAAAGCACTGGCGTTTTATAATCACCAAATCCCTGCATAGAATTACGAAGCACCACAATCAAAACGCAGATTATTAGAAATGACATATCCACTTCAAGGTATGTTTTTCCCCAATAGATAATTTCCTCATTCTGCGTACTGGCGATAAAGCGAATTAAATACGGCGAAATCGTATGCGCAAGTACAAAAATAACCGCTACCCATATCGTTCCAAGTAACAGCGTTTCCTTGATTCCCTGCCGTATTCTGTCATATTTTCCAGCGCCATAATTCTGTCCGCAGAACGTCGCCATAGAAGAACCGATTACGCTAATAGGTAAATTCCATATTTCAAAGGTTTTGCGTGCTGCTGTATGCGCAACGATAATGGATGTCCCCAACTGGTTAATGCCGCTTTGGAGCACCAGCGATCCAAAGTTTACCAAACTAGACATTAACCCCATTGACAAACCACTTTCATATAGGGAAAGTACTTGCTTCTTTGATATATGAAAGTCCTCTCTTGAAATATGTAAAATGGGAAAGCTTTTATATATCCGCAGCAGACACAGCATCACAGACAGTAATTGCGACAGCACCGTTGCAATTGCCGCACCTTTTACCCCAAGTCCAAAGCCTAGAATTAATGTATAATCCAGAATTACATTTGTAATAGATGCAATCACGAGGAAAATTAACGGCGTAAACGAATCCCCAATTGCACGCAGCATATTGGCGCAAAGATTGTAGGATAGTGTAATCAGCATTCCCCCGACTAAAATCCGAATATAGTCCAGCGAAAATGCACGCTGCTGCTCTCCAATATGCAGCAGCCCTATAATCGGTATCAAAAATATCTCCACACAAATTACAATAACCGCTGCCGTCGAAAATCCCAATAAGACTGCGCCAGCTATATTTTTTTTCAGCCCTTTTTCGTCACCACTGCCGTAATAGCGTGCTGTCAGCACCCCAAATCCAAGACTCAGCCCGTTAAAAAAACCTGTCAGCAAGGTATAGAGTGTAGAAACAGAACCAACTGCCGAAAGTGCCGTTTCACCTAAAATACTTCCCACAATCTTCGTATCCACCAAGCTATATAATATCTGAAATAAATTTCCAAAAAACACAGGAATTGCAAATAACAGAATCATTTTAATCGGTCTGCCCTGTGTTAAATTCAAAACGGTCTTAACGTTCTTTTTCGTTTCCATATTCATTCCTCAATTGATACTGGCAATCACTAAGATTTACCAATTAACCGACTCACAAGTGCGATAATACTATGCATTAATGACAAAGTTTATCGCTCGTGAGTATATACTGGCAAACGCTTAAACGTTTTTCCGCAATCCTTTGGGATAATGATTTTTCATAGTCTGCCCTGCTCCCTTTCCCCAGCCAATACTATACCCCATATAGGTAATTAAATACCAGCCTTTTTCCCCTTCAAACGGTAATACTTGTCCGCTTAAATATGCCTGCGCCGCCAGAAATGCACAGGAAAGACTTACCGAATAGCCTGACACCACCTGCCT
>CBCOYO010000151.1:0-8412 GCA_965114465.1 uncultured Lachnospiraceae bacterium | reverse complement strand
TACAGCGGCGTGTAAATACCTATTCAAACTGTCCTTGCATTTTAGGGATTGTTATCCTGCACGGCAAGAAGATTGCGACAGCCCCTACACCAGCCACACGCCGCAAAGTGGCAATTTTCCTTTGTGTGGCTGTGTGTATATTTTTATACTTAGGAACTGTCATTTTGATTTGTCTATATCCACATACGCGTCGTTGTCGTCAATCGGCGAACATCCAGTATGCCTGATTCCTTTGCCTATCCTATACGAATTTATTCTGCGTCAAAATCGAACGTTATTTCATGACAGTTCCTTAGCGTTAGTCTTTTCGACACTTCGCTTGTTTTACTCCTTGCAAAGTTTTACAGTTACGACCTCGTAAGGCTTTAACACAACCTCGATCTCACTGCCTGACGATACGGCTTCATACTGTACTTCTTCCAGCAAGTTGCAGATATACGCTTTTCCAAAAGCAGTATTAACTGTTAATTTCGTCTTGGTATATGCGTTTTCTGACTCATACATACGGATAATCACTCCGTTTTGATCCTCCGCATTTTTAATGGTTTCAATGATTACATTCGTATGGCTGACAGATGCAAACGAATAGGCTTCTTTCTGTGCAGTCTTTGTCTGAACCAAAAGCGGCTGATTTACTTTATATGCTTCTGCGACAGTGCCTGCTGCGCGCCATCCTTCTGCGTGCGGATAAAGTGCATACGTAAAATAATGTTCCTCCTGATCGCTAGTTGGATTGGGTTCAATTCCTGATTTAATCAGCGTAAGCGCCATATTAGAGTCCTTTACGGAATGACCATATTTGCAGTCATTAATCAGAGATACGCCGTAATGTCCTTCTGATAAATCTATCCACTTCTGCCCACAGCTTTCAAAGCGCGCTACATCCCAGCTTGTGTTTTGATGCGTCTTGCGTGTTAAATTGCCAAACTGCACATCAAATGTTGCTTCGTCTGTATGCACTGCAACCGGAAAATGCACTTTTAGCAGCGTTTGATGCTCTTTCCAGTCTACATACGTTACAAAGTCGATTCTGCGACTATCTGCGTAGAAAATAATTTTCTGTTCGATGGTAGACTGTGACGCTTTTCTTGTAATTGCAAGCACAGCACGCACGACGCCGATTTCTGTCCATTCCATATGTGTTACATTATCCACATCCCAGAATTTTTCAGTATAGAAAATATCAATATCCCAGTTGTCAAAGTAAATCGGCTTATCCTCGTACATACGCATTAAGTTTGCACGCTTGCCCTCTTGTATAACCTCACGGTCATTTTCTTTGTCATAAATGCTGGTAAACATTCCCTGTTCGTCAAACTGCACCTTATAGAATGGTGTTTCCAATTGGTTCTGCCCAGTCAGCGTAAACGGGCTGTTTTCTGGATTCGTTTCGGTTTCTGTGCCGCTAAGAACCCGCAGCGATTTATAGCCTTTTGACGGTATATTTCGTACATATGCAAATTTGCCGTCTTTGCTGTTTTGTACAGGATATATAGTTCCGTCAGCGTCTTCTAATGCACTGCACGCCAACGCACCGAGTGCAACAATATCATCTCTTGTCTTGCCTGTTGTATTAAAGATTGTAACTGCTTCGCCGCTTCCTGCGATTGCTTTGCTGCGTTCTGCGGTCATTTCGGAAAGCTGCTGCGCCAGTTTGCGATATTCCTCCTTTGTCACCTCATAAACCTCATGAATCGACGAACCGGGTAGAATATCGTGGAATTGATTTAACAATACCACTTTCCACATAGCATCAAGCTGCTCCTGCGGATATGCAAGTGTCGGCATAGACAACACGGAAAGCAATTCTAAATCCATTAATCCCAACTCGGATTTGCGGTTAGAACATTTGTTTCTTGCTATCGAGGTTAATGTTCCTCTATGATACTCAAAATACAATTCTCCTTCCCAAACCGGAAGCCGCTTATTGTCGCTGACGCGTTCCTTTAACTCATCAAAAAATGTGCGTGCAAATGCCTGTCGTACCTTAGGAATACCCTTAACGCCCTTTTCCATACGAATTGATGTTTCCAGCATCTCCCTTGTTGGGCCGCCACCACCGTCGCCGTATCCATAAGATACTAAAATATCATTATTAATGTCTTTATTTTGATACCGCATCCAACCGCCCATAATCGCATCTGGATGCAGCATTCCATTGTATGTGGTAAAATAATCTTTAATTGGCTGATTTACTCCCAGCGTCGTAATTAAATGCGTTAATACCTCAGAGCCGTCAATGCCCCTCCAAATCATGGTATCATAAGGAATTTTATTAAACTGATTCCAAGCAAGCTTTGTTGTCATAAAGTAGTCGATTCCGCACTTTTTCATTATCTGCGGCAGCGCACCAGAATACCCAAACACATCTGGCAGCCACAAAATACGATTGTCAACGCCAAATTCTTCTTTGAAAAAACGTTTGCCGTGCATAAACTGACGCACAAGTGATTCACCTGATGTCAGGTTGCAGTCCGCTTCAAGCCACATACCGCCCTCTGCCTCCCAACGCTTCTCCTGAATGCGTTCCTTTACCTTTTGGTAAAGTTCTGGATAGCGCTCTTTTAGAAACGCATAAAGCTGTGGCTGGCTCGACATAAATTGATAGTTGGGATATTCTTCCATTAATTTCAATACGGTAGCAAAGCTGCGCCCTACTTTTTCCCGTGTCTGTGCGACTGTCCACCACCACGCAACATCAATATGGGTATGCCCGATACACGTTGCAATCACATCCTGATAACCTGCCATATCTTGATACAGCGCTTTGTCAATATAGTCAGAAGCTTCCTTTAAAGTACGGTAAAATTCTTCCGAATACGGTGTGCGCAAATCAAGGAAATTAATGGTATGATTTAAAACGGCCTCAATATCCCTGCGGTTTTTATCGTCCTCCTCCATTCTGGAAAAGGCAGCAAGCGGCACCCACAGATCATAGTAAAGCTTTTCGATTTTATCATCGACTTCCTGCATTTCTACAATTAAATTAAATTCTGTGTGCAGAGTCCCCGTGTATGCCTGCAAACCGATCTCTAATATTTCACCTGCTTTTGCAGAGGGAGATAGAAATACCTCCCTGTGGTTCATATCAATTCCCTGCACAATTTCTCCGTTAACAAACAATAGAAACTGCGGGTTTTTCGCGTCATCCCACTCGTCAATCTGCGTGCGCACAGAAAGCCACATCCGTTTCCCGTCCAACTCCTGCGGCACTTGATATGTTGTATGAAACCAATAATGCCGGTCTTTCCCATACCAGTGGTCTTTCTGACAATTAAAGTCCGTCCATGCCGCCGCATCCGCTTTCGCCTCCTCAGGACGCAGGAAATTCCCTTCTTTATATTGCCAGTTTTCAATCGCGAACTTCTGTTTTATCTTTAATTTTTTTAATTCCTCACAAATTACATTGACCCTTTTGTCTAAAAAATGCATATTTTTTCATCCCTTTCCAATCCATTAATCCATATATGCCATTAAACGATCTGCGGTTGTAAATGCAAGCCCTGTTACGGTATCTGCACATCCATAGTAAATTGCAATCCTCCCTGTCGCTGCGTCTGTAAGCGCTGCGCACGGAAATACCACATTGGGCACATCTCCCACACACTCATATAATTCATGAGGCGCTAAAATATAATTTTTTGTCCGCTTTATCACTTTCCACGGTTCTTCCAAATCCAGCAATGCGCAGCCCATACGGTATACAAACCCATTACAGGTATTAATCACGCCGTGATAAATTAAAAGCCATCCTTTATCCGTTTCAATCGGAACACTTCCTGCGCCAATCTTTGTGGACTGCCATGCCGACGCATCCCCCTGAATCGTACCCATTACATAACGGTGACATCCCCAATATTTTAAATCTGGACTTTCGCTTAGGAAAATATCGCCAAACGGTGTATGCCCGTTATCGCTGGGACGACTCAGCATATAGTAGTTGTTCTGAATCCTGCGCGGAAACAGCACACCATTGCGGTTAAACGGTAAAAACGCATTTTCTAACTGATAAAATGTCTGAAAATCGAACGTATATCCTACTCCAATTGTGGGATAACCGTGATATCCGTTACACCATGTAATATAGTATCTGTCCTCAATAAAACACACCCTTGGGTCATAGCGGTAATCTCGTTTCGCCACTTCGGCGTGTGCTCCCTGAAATGCAATCGGTTCATCAGATATCTCCCAGTGATACCCGTCTTTGCTAAATCCTGCAAAAATATCCATACTAATCGACTTGCTGTCACAGCGGAACACACCCGCAAAACCGTCTTCAAAGGGCACTACCGCGCTGTTAAAAATACTGTTAGAATTTCTGGTTGCGAAGCGTTCAATAATTGGATTTCCATTGTAACGCCATACCGGCAGTTTTTCCCCGCCCTGCGGATCTTGCCATGGTATATTTGGTAAATCTTTTCCGATTATTTTCGTTTTGACTGATTCTGTCATATTTCGTTACCACCCATTATTTATTTTTTATTTGCAATAAACTCGTCAACCTGTTTCTGTGCTGCATCCAAAACATCCTGCCAGCCCGCTTTCATTAATTCCTCTTTGATTTTTGGCACTGCGACCGCTGGATCTTGCACACCTGTCATAACCTCGCTACGATAACGCATCCATATTTCACGGCAGTTTGCAAGTTTATCTGCCACTTCTGCCGTATCAAAAGTAAAGCCGAGCATTACAGAAGATACTGCCTGTTCATTTAATGCCTTAATTTCGTCCCATTGATTATATTCATCCGTATCTACCTGTGTAACGGTAAAATAAGATGCCTGTGTATAACCTGCCATTGCCCAGTCATTATTAATTTTGTGCGCCTTGCCATCCGCAGTGTACTCAAAGTTTACACCCTCCTCACCATAGTAAAACATATCACGCAGCTTGGTGTCAGTGTTAATTAAATCCAACAGTTGAAGGCATTTTTCAGGATATTTTGTGTTAATGGATACCATATTTAAAGAACCGCGTACCGTTTCATTAGAAAGAATGGTATCGCCAACCTTTTGCACAGCAACTTCTTTGCCCATCTGCGGCCCCCAAGAAGTAATACCTGCGGTTTCCCATCCCTGCGCTACACGCCACATATTGTAAACACGCGCTTCCGATAATGTGGCAGCATCTGGATTAATAATCCCTTTTTGATACCATTCATGGAATGTTTCCAGTGCAGAATAGATATCCGGCTCCTCCAATGTATAGCACACTCTTGCATTCTCGTCATCATAGCGTACACCCAAAATCTGTGTACCTGCACCAATCTGATCATATACATCAAAAATATAGTAAACACCATCATTTTTGGTATAAACAGGATAATCGTTTTTGTCCGCTTTCAATGTGGTAAAAATATCGGTTAATGATTCAATTTCTGTAAGCGAAGCAAGATCCAGATTATACTCGTCCACAATTTCCTTATCCCATACGGCATAGTTGGATATGGAACTGTCCTTATAGGTAGGAACACCGTAGATTCTATCCTTTACCCGCACACCATCCCAATATTTATCCGGCATTAATTCCTTTAATCCTGGCATATTGGCATCAATCATATCTGTAATATCATAGTAAGCGCCTAAATTAATATCTGCAATATAATTATTGCCGTTGCCGAAAATAATATCATAAGGTTCGTTGGTACTAACAATAATATTGCGTCGCTTATCCCAGTCACCCCAAGGAATTACTTCCATATCAAGGCTGACACCTACTTTATCCTTAATATATTCATTTACCTTTGCAATCCAAGAATCATAATTTCCTGGCATTCCATTTCCAATTGTAACCCACTTTAGAGGAACGACCTCGCCGCTGCCCGCACTTTGCGCACCGCCCTGATTATTGGTAGATGCTGACTGTCCATCATTATTGCTGCTGCCTGTATTTCCTGCATTGTTTCCATTACCACCGCTGCCGCCGCATCCTGTCAACAAGCCCATTGTCATAACCCCAGCAAGCCCTACTGCTACGAATCTTTTCAACTTCATAATAACCCTCCTATTATATCAATAAATCGTTCTAATTTCTATTATTGTAACCATTCAAGAAAAATGCTGCACTTGCATTCTTCCCGTGTGAAACTTAGAATTTCTTGGCTTTGCATCATATGACGCAAAATCTGTAGAAATTCTTTTCACGGTGTGAAACTTAGAATTTCTTGGCTTTGCGTCCTATGACGCAAAGTCTGTAGAAATTCTTTTCACAGTGTGAAAACCTTTTCACACTTATTCCTTTACAGATCCAATTGTCAATCCCGAAATAAAATACTTCTGGAAGAACGGATATGTACAGGCAATCGGCACAATAATTACAATTGCAATCGCCATACGTACACTCTCTGTCGGCATTGACAGTTTATACTCCTGCATCGACAGTCCGCCATAAGGATTATTTGCGATATACTCAATATTTTTCTGCATCTGATTTAACAAGGACTGCAGTGTCTGAAGCTTCGTATCTTGAATATACAAAGAAGCCTGAAACCAATCGTTCCAATATCCAAATGCTGCAAACATTCCAATCGTTGCCATTACTGGCTTTGAAATTGGCAGTACAATCTGCGACCAGATACGGAACTGACCTGCGCCATCAATTTTTGCTGATTCAATAATTGAATCTGGCACTGTTGTACGGAAAAATGTGCGGCAGATGGTAACACTGAATGCTGAGCACGCAAGGGGCAGTATTAATGCCCAAATACTATTATTTAAGCCTAAAATATTGCTAACAACAACATAGCTTGCCAGCATACCGCCGTTAAATACCATTGGTATAAATATCAGCCATGTATACAGTTTCTTTAATTTAAAATTTCTCCTTGATACCACATATCCCATTGATGTATTCAGTGCAATCGAGATCATCGTACCAACAATTGTAACCAGAACAGACATAAATGCTGCACGCAAAATTGTCAAACGCTCATTCCACAGAAATTCGTAAGCTGCTCCTGATAGCGCCTGCGGAATCAATTGATACCCGTCCGCCCGAATTGCCTGCTCATCTGTAATGGATATCGAAAAAACAAATAGTAACGGAATCACGCACATAATTGCCAAAATTAAAAACACAATATTAAATACAATATTTGTCGATGTTTTAATTTGGTTTAATGACTGTCCGCTTGCCTCCTGTTTTGCCACGTTGCACACCCCCTTTAGATAATCCTGTTTTCATTGTCAAGCTTGCTTACAATCCAGTTCGCCAGCAGAATCGTTGCACAACTGCAGATTGCTTGGAAGAACGATGCAGCGGCAGTCTGCCCAATCGGTGCTGTGGATTGAATTGCCATATAAATATAAGTATCAAAGGTAGAAGCCGTTGTATATAATGAAGCCGGAAGCTGACCGGTTACTTGGTAAAACAGTCCAAAATCTGAGTTAAAAATCTTGCCGCAGTCCAGAATCAGCATCATTATAAAGACAGGCTTAATTGCCGGAAGCGTGATATGCCTTGCCTGCTGTGCCTTTGTCGCGCCGTCCATCACTGCCGCTTCATAGAGCGAAGGGTCAATACCAGTAATACTCGCAAGGTATATTACCATTCCATAACCCATTCCTTTCCACGTATTAAGGAATATCAGAATAAAGGGCCAATACTTGCTTTCCTGGTACCACATAATGCGCTCGCCGCCTAATGCTGTAATAATGCCGTTAATATAACCGCGCTCCGGCGTTAACAGTGCATAAACAAAGTAGCTGACAACAACCCATGACATAAAGTACGGCAAAAACATCATTGTCTGGTATACTTTCGATCCTCTTTTGTTGCGCATACTGCTTAACATTAATGCGCCTCCTACTGCAACGCTTGCACTAATAATAATGAAAGCAATATTGTAGAGAATCGTGTTGCGCAGCAGCATTGTGAACGAATTGGATGTAAAGAAATATTTGAAATTTCCAAATCCCGCCCAATCACTGTGCAGCAGGTTGTAGATAAATCCATGTCCGCCCGGTTGCAGCTTGTAATTCTTAAATGCAATAATAATGCCGAACATTGGCAGATAGGAAAATATCAAAAACCATAGCAGCGTTGGCAGCGACAAAATAAAAAGTTCCGTATCGTCGCGCGACCATCGTTTCCACCAAGGTTTCCCATGACGTATCCTCCCCTCGTTATTCGTTTTTTGAATACCCATTTGTTTTCCCTCCTTATTTATTTTTGTTAACATCATATTAACATTAATAAATATATATGTCAATTAAATTTAGCATTTTCATCACTATATATAACTTTAATTGGCTAATTTTATTAATTTTGACATAATAAAACTGCGCATTGTCCTTTTGTGCCTAGAATATTAGTTAACAAATGTAAATATTATGCAGTTGGTGCAACGAAACGCCAAATTTTTGTTACAATTCACACCAACGCCAGATTTTGCAACAATTTACGAACATTCGG
>CBCOYO010000150.1:0-8500 GCA_965114465.1 uncultured Lachnospiraceae bacterium | reverse complement strand
TTTAGCATTTTGGCGCATGATTCCCACTACTTTGGCGTGGGTGTGAAAAGTAACCAGAATTATTATTTTTCAACGACTTCCTAAATATTTTTACTAGACTTTAACTCTCGGATAGAGTAAAATAGAACAATACCAATTAATTTGTGAATAAGGAACTGTTCAGAAATTACTTGTGACAAGTAATTGTCATAAGTAATTTATGCACACGGGCACTCAAAGGAAGATTGTCAGCATAGCTGACGAGTGGCCGGCGCGCGAGTGGGAGAGAAGGTCATTCCCCTACTCGATTTAGCAGTTCCTAAGCATTGTGAAAATATTAGGGAGTGATAATACTGGCTAAGAGAAGATATGTAAGAACACGTTCCTTGCAGCAGGGTATGAAAATCGATCAGGCGATTGTAGACCGTGCAGGCAGGATATTAATAGCGAGAAATACAGTGATGGATGACTACCATATTATGTCGCTGATAAAAATGGGGATTCCAGGTATTTATATTCGAGAGGGCGAGGATGACGATCTTATTACCGGTAATATTGCCGATATGATTATGATTGCACCTTCGATACAACAGGAGATTGAGAAAAAAACCGTAAACGACAGGGCAAAAGTGCGCTTATCGGAAAGTGTGAAAGCGCGTGTTGCAGAGGGCATCCAATATCTTTATAATGAAACGGATTCTCCAGGATTTGCGGATACAACGCGCAGTATTACGGATGATTTAATGCGTGCAATTTCGGATAATGACGCGATTGCCGTCGATATTAGTACATTAAAGATTAGCGATGAATATACATTTAAGCATAGTGTTGATGTGGCTACAATGTCTATGATTGTAGCAAAAAAGTATGGTTTGGACGATAAAACCGTCTATGAAATTGGGATTTCGGGGCTTTTGCATGATGTTGGAAAGTCGAAGATTCCCAATGAAGTGCTGAATAAAGCAGGACGGCTGACAGATCAAGAATTTTCATTGATGAAGCAGCATTCTTTGCTGGGATATGGCATTTTAAAGGAAAAAGAAGATTTATCAAATTCCATTAAGCTTGGTGTATTGCAGCATCATGAAAAAATTAATGGAAAAGGCTATCCTATGAGTGTTGCAGGGGATAAAATTAATCTTTTTGCACGGATAATATCTATTTCAGATATCTATGATGCACTTGTTACAGAACGGCCTTATAAAAAGCCATTTTCACCGCGCAATGCAGTTGAGATGATTATGTCAATGACAGAGGAACTTGACATTAATGTGATGAAAAGTTTTTTGGAGAGTGTGATTTTATATCCGGTGGGAACTGATGTGGAATTAAGTACAGGCGAGCGCGCAAGGGTTGTGGAGAATAATCCACAGTATGTATTAAGGCCGAAAGTGATAGGATTAAAAACGGGGAAAACATATGATCTATCGGATATTAACAGCGCCAGCATTATAATATTATAATGTATGGATGATAAACTTACGAGCGATAAACTTTGCCATGTATGCATAGTATTTACGCACTCGTGAGTCTGGTTAATTGGTAAATCTTAGTGATTGTGTGTATAAATATACTAACGACCGTTAAGATTTTCTAATTTCTGCAAAACTTATATTGTATAAGCGGACAAGGTGTGCTGTGCAGAAAGGAAAATCTAATTGTTTGTGCGTATAACAAAAGGGGTTATGAAATGCGGTACTACATATATAAACGTTGTGGGATTCATAGGACAAAAGGACAAAAGAAGAAATATATTTATTTATTAGCTGTGCTTTTGATTGTTTGTTTTAGCGTTTTAGGCTTAGGCAGTACAGTAAGGGCGGCGGAGGATTCTTTAGAGTATATGTATATCAGAGCCACCGATTTTCCAGAAGGGGACTTGACAAGGCTTGCGAATGTACTGCGGAAAGCGCAGCGGGGAGAGGAAGTTACGATTGGATTTATCGGCGGATCGATTACCGAGGGGTACGATGCCAGTTCAAAAGACAACAGTTATGTTTCACTTGTATATAAATGGTGGTGTGAAGCGTTTCCGCTTACAAAAGTGAATCTGGTAAATGCTGGTGTTGGCGGAACATCTTCTTATTTGGGGGTACACCGTGTTGGGGAAGATATGTTAAGCCATAATCCTGACTTGGTTTTTATCGAATTTGCAGTAAATGATACCCATACAGAACTTTGCAGGAACAGTTATGAAAATTTACTGCGTCAGATTTTGGGGGCGGAGATGGAACCAGCAGTAGTATTGCTGTTTTCTGTGAATGCATATGGGGACAGTGTGCAGCCGGTCGAAGCGGAACTGGGAGAGTATTATCATGTTCCAATGATTAGTTATGGCAATGCGGTTATGCCGGAAATGGCGGCAGGGAGTTTCGCTTGGTGGCAGATTACTTCTGATGTGGTGCATCCCAACGATATGGGACATGCGATTTATGCCGGATTGATTACGAAATATTTAGAGGCCGTTCATGCAAGGCTTGGCAGTATTCCTGTAGTTTCTGACTGGACGATGCCAGAAGCCGTTACGCCGCAGATTTTTACAGGCGCACATATTGAAAATGCTGGTACTTTACTGCCGGCAACAGCCAATGGATTTCAAGTTTATGATTTTAACAGGCATTTTGGAAATAATTGGTATGCAACAGAGGATAATGCATATATTCTTTTTTTTGTGCGGGCTTCAGAAATCGGGATAATGTATCAGCGGACAGTTGAGGGGACGTTTGGACAGTATGATGTATATTTGGATGGACAGTATGTTAAGACGCTGGATGGAAATTATATAGAAGGGTATGGCACAGAAACAGATGTTGAGCAGATTTATTCGTCGCCGGAACATGAAAACAGACTGCATATTTTAAAAATAGAGAAAAGTCCCTTTTCAATAAACACGGATTTTGTTGTAGTAGGGCTGCTGATAACGTAAGGAACTGTTAATATACTGCAAACCGCCAGAATTTACAGTGATGCCGTCAGGAAAGTACATGACTGGCGGTTCGCAGTCTGGTTGTACTGTAAATTTAATCGGTGTGCAGTATAAATTACTCATGACAATTACTTGTCACAAGTAATTTCTGAACCATTCCTAAGTATAGGAAACGATAAAAGTATTTGCCGTTTCCTATATTTGATGCACACGACCGCATAAGGAATTTAGCCGCTTTGTAGTATGTGGTTGGTATTCTTTCAAACGATTGACGAGTGATCCTCTAATTTTGGATAGAGGGATAAAGATGGAAACAAGGATTGCATTAATTGGTATTATAGTGGAAGAACCAGAATCCGTTATGGCGCTGAATCAGCTTTTACACAAATACAGCAGTTATATTATCGGAAGGATGGGGATTCCTTATCGGGATAAAAAAGTCAATATTATTAGTGTGGCTGTTGACGCGCCGCAGGATGTAATTAACGCGTTGTCTGGAAATATTGGAAGGCTTGCAGGGATTACAGCAAAAACAGTGTATCAAAAAGTCTGAAATAAGGAAATGAGAATGCATGGTAACAAGGAAATAGAAATAATTGAGGGGCTTGCGAAGGAGAGCAGGCTTGATATGGCAGGGCTTGCGGTACTGCTGACAACAGAAAATGCAGAAACTGTCAAGTATTTGCAGACGCAGGCACGCGCAGCGGCTGACAAAATTTACGGCAAAGAGATTTATATTCGAGGGCTGATTGAATTCACGAATTTTTGCAGAAACAATTGTTATTATTGCGGTATTCGGCGGGATAATGCCAATATTGAACGTTATCGCTTATCAAAAGAGCAGATTTTGGCGTGCTGTGCGTATGGTTATGACATCGGAATGAGAACGTTTGTTTTGCAAGGCGGCGAGGATGCATATTTTACGGATCGGGATATCTGTGAGATTGTTTCTTGTATAAAAAAACAGTACGCAGACTGTGCGGTTACTCTTTCCATTGGTGAAAAAAGCAGGGAAAGCTATCAGGCGTATTTTGATGCAGGTGCAGATCGCTATTTGCTGCGCCATGAAACGGCAGATAGGGAACATTATCAAAAGCTGCATCCTGTAGAATTAAGTTTGGAAAATAGAAAACGCTGTCTGTGGGATTTAAAAGAAATCGGTTTTCAGACAGGCTGCGGCTTTATGGTTGGCTCTCCTTACCAGACCATTGAAACAATCTGGCAGGATTTGCAGTTTATCTGTGCATTACAGCCGCATATGGTCGGTATCGGGCCATTTATTCCACAAAAGGATACGCCTTTTGGAAAATATAAGGCGGGTACATTGGATAGGACGCTGCGGCTTTTAAGTATAATACGGCTGTTAGTGCCGCATGTACTGCTGCCTGCAACAACGGCGCTTGGGACAATTCATCCGTCTGGCAGGGAGCAGGGGGTATTACATGGCGCAAATGTGGTAATGCCCAATCTTTCTCCCACAGAAGTGCGGGAAAAGTATAAGCTTTATGATAACAAAATCCATGCCGGAGCAGAGGCGGCAGAGGGGCTGCAAAATCTGGCAGAAAATATGGAGCACATTGGGTATCAGATTGTTGTGGCGCGAGGGGATTTTCGGTAGCAAATTTTGGAGGTATATGTTATGCTTGGGTATCGCTGCGATATAGAAACACAGCGTCAGATATTATGGAAAATTCTTTCTGAAAATATTGTTTTGTATCAAGTAATAAAAGAAGTACAGACATTCGGTTACGATAATGCTTATGTTGGGGCAGGCTGTATCTGCCAGTCTGTTTGGAATTACCAGAACAGTTATGATCCCATGTATGGAATTTCAGATATTGATATTGTGTATTTTGATACGGATTTATCCTATGAGAAAGAGGATTGTGTTATCAAACAGGTGAAACAGCGTTTTGCTGGACTGCCCGTTGCAATAGATGTAAAAAATGAGGCAAGGGTTCATTTATGGATTACAGAACGTTTTGGGTATATTATAGAGCCGTATACTTGCGTTGAGGAGGCTATTGATACTTGGCCTACAACGGCGTCAGCAGTGGGGGTGCAGATGAAAGGGGAGGTTTTCTCTGTGTATGCCCCCTATGGTTTGAATGATATGTTCGGTCAGATTATCCGTCCGAATAAGGTACAGATTACAAAAGAAACATATCTGGCAAAATGCACGAAATGGAAAGCAAAATGGGATTCTTTGCAGATTGTAGAATGGTAATATTTTTTATGCATACGACCGCATAAGGAAGTTAGCCGCTGTGCGGCATATGGTCGGCGCAGGTAAGGGGCTGTTGCATTAAGACAAACGGATACAAGATAGTCTAATACTGTGCTAAGATTTATACCATATCTGGTATTATCAAAGCTTATTGCGACAGCCCCTTCATATTATAAAAACTAATTGGGAAGCTTTGGTGTTAGAACCAGACCTAACCAAAAAGAAAGGAAGAAGAAAAATGTATCAAGTAACATCTTTAAAAGCAGAGGAATTTATTTCCGATCAGGAGATTCGGGAAACACTTGCCTACGCAGACGAAAACTGCGGGAATGCCGAGGTGGTCGGCAAAATTTTGGATAAGGCACGGCAGAGAAAGGGATTAAATCATAGGGAGGCATCCGTTTTGCTTGCTTGTACAGATGAGGAGGTTATACAGCAAATCTATCAGCTTGCCGAGCAGATTAAAAAAGACTACTATGGTAACCGCATTGTGCTGTTTGCGCCGCTTTATTTATCCAACTATTGTGTAAATGGCTGTGTATACTGTCCATATCATTTGAAAAATAAGCATATTGCGCGCAAAAAGCTGACGCAGGAGGAGATTGTCAGAGAGGTCACGGCACTGCAGGATATGGGGCATAAGCGTCTTGCGATTGAGGCAGGAGAAGACCCTGTCAATAATCCGATAGAGTATATTTTGGAATGTATTGATACGATTTACAGTATTAAACATAAAAATGGTGCAATCCGCCGTGTCAATGTAAATATTGCGGCAACAACGGTCGAGAATTACCAAAAGCTGCATCAGGCGGGGATTGGAACGTATATTCTTTTTCAAGAAACATATCATAAAGAAAGCTATGAAAAGCTCCATCCAACAGGGCCAAAGCATGATTACGCATACCATACAGAAGCAATGGATCGCGCAATGGAGGGCGGCATTGATGATGTTGGGCTTGGCGTACTGTTTGGATTAGAGATGTATCGCTATGAGTTTGCAGGACTTTTAATGCACGCAGAACACTTAGAGGCAGTGCATGGCGTGGGCCCGCATACGATTAGCGTGCCGCGGGTAAAACACGCAGATGATATCGATCCGTCAGCGTTTGATAATGGTATTAGTGATGATGTGTTTGCGAAAATCTGCGCATTAATTCGAATCAGTGTACCCTATACGGGTATGATTATCTCTACAAGGGAAAGTCAGGCGGTGCGTGAACGTGTGCTTCCTTTGGGTGTATCCCAAATTAGCGGCGCATCGAAAACAAGTGTTGGCGGTTATGCAGATGAAGAACCAGAGGAAGTGACGAGTGCGCAGTTTGACGTCAGTGATCAGCGCACATTGGATGAGGTGGTCAATTGGCTGATGCGGATGAATTATATTCCTAGCTTCTGTACAGCGTGTTATCGGGAGGGCAGGACAGGTGATCGCTTTATGACGCTGTGCAAAAATATGCAGATATTAAATTGCTGCCACCCAAATGCTTTAATGACGTTAAAGGAATATTTGGAGGACTATGCCAGTGAGGATTCTAAGCGCATTGGTATGGCGCTGATAGAGAGAGAACTTGAGAAAATTCCCAATCCCAAGGTGCGGGAAACAGCGGCGGCTTATATTCATGATATTGAGGGCGGGAAACGGGATTTCCGGTTTTAAGGAGGGCATATGGCAGAAACAGGAAATGAAACACCGGCTTCTAATCGGCTACATATCGGTGTTTTTGGCAGGACAAACAGTGGGAAATCGTCATTTATTAATGCATTTACAGGGCAGCAGGTGTCGATTGTAGCAGATGTCGCAGGAACAACCACCGATCCCGTATATAAACCAATGGAGATTGCGCCGCTTGGGGCTTGTGTGTTAATAGATACTGCGGGATTTGATGATAACAGTCCCCTTGGCAAAAGTCGTATGGAAAAAACAATGCTTGCTGCGGAGAAAAGTGACATTGCTGTCATTATTTTCAACGATAATAAGATGGAGCAGGAGCTTGCTTGGTATTCTAAATTTCAGGAACGCAATACACCGGTGCTGCTGCTGGTGGGCAAGGCGGACATCCGTAAGCCAGAGGAAATGCAGATACTTTTGGAGCAGATTAAGAAGAAAACGGGTAAGGAAGCATTGCCAATTAGCGTAATATCAGGCGTAGGCAGGGATAAGGTTCGGGAAGCACTTGCACGGTTGATACCAGAGGACTTTGGGACACGTTTGATAACAGGGGATTTGCTGAACGGCGGAGAATCGGTAATGCTTGTAATGCCGCAGGATATCCAAGCACCCAAAGGCAGGCTGATTTTGCCGCAGGTGCAGACGATACGGGAACTGCTTGACCGGAAATGTATTGTTACCAGCGTGACGACAGAGCAATTTACGGAAGGGCTTGCCACGCTGCAAAAGCCGCCGAAGCTGATTATTACCGATTCACAGGCGTTTGGTTATGTATATCAGCATAAACCTGCCGAGAGTATGCTGACCTCTTTTTCTGTGCTGTTTGCGGCATATAAGGGGGATTTGCCTTACTATATGGAGGGTGCGCGGCATATAGAAAACTTAAATGCCCATTCTAAAGTGTTGATTGCCGAGTGCTGTACCCATGCACCGCTTACTGAGGATATCGGCCGCGTAAAGCTGCCGCGGATGCTGCGGAAACGTTTTGGAGAAACTTTGCAGACAGAGGTAAAAAGTGGAACGGATTTCCCGCAGGATTTAACGGAGTATGATTTAATTATCCAGTGCGGTGCGTGTATGTTTAACAGGAATTATGTGCTTTCACGGATTGACAGAGCGCGGAAGCAGAATGTGCCAATGACCAATTATGGTGTGGCAATCGCGCATTTGACAGGGATATTGGATCAGATAGTCGTTTAAAATATAAAGGGAATGGGGCTGTTGGAAAATGGTATGCTTTGACTAATATATTGTGGTTAAACTACATTTCCTGACAGCCCTATCCCTTTTTGGCATATACCGTTTTGTGGTGTTATGAAATTTGTTATACTACACAACGCTAGAATTTACCGTACTGTACTGGTTAAACGTATATGGCTGGCGTTAGGAACTGTTCAGAAATAACATATGTAGCTTGCGCAGGATATTTCTTCGAGGGTGCATATCAAAAAACGCAGGCGTAGCGGGCTACGGCGAGGCTTTTTGATATGTGCAATCAAAGAATTAGACAAGTCAAGATGTATAGGTTATTTTGGGTAACAGTTCAGGTAGGGGTTGTCGCAATAAACTTTGATTGTACCAGATATGGTATAAATCTTAGCACAATGCTACACTATCTTGTATCCGTTTGCCTTAATGCGACATCCCTGTAATAAAATGTAGTGGTTGGAGGTATCCAGCCCATCGCGAAGCGATTTCC
>CBCOYO010000149.1:0-8504 GCA_965114465.1 uncultured Lachnospiraceae bacterium | reverse complement strand
GGTTCGCAGTCTGGTTGCACTGTAAATTTAATCGGTGTGCAGTATAGATTGCGCAAGATGTGTCACTTATTCTTCTACAGTTCCTAAGTATGTTGAAAAAAATAAAATATAGGGAGCGTGCAGTTATGAAGTGTGCGATATCGAATATTGCGTGGACGGCGGATCAGGACGTTGCGGTCTATCAACTTATGAAGCGATATAATTATAAAGGGCTGGAAATTGCGCCGACGCGGATTTTTCCCCAAAATCCATACGGGTGTTTGACAGAAGCACAGCAATGGGCAGAGAACTTAAAGAAGCAATATGCTTTCACAGTATGTTCTATGCAGTCAATATGGTTTGGCAGAACGGAGAAATTGTTCGGAAGCAGGCAGGAACAGGAGGCGCTGCTTTCCTATACAAAGAAGGCAGTGGATTTTGCGGCAGCTATAGACTGCAAAAATCTTGTCTTTGGTTGTCCAAGAAACAGGGCGCTTCCCGAAAATGCGGATTTGGCAAAACGACAGGAAGGAATTGCTTTTTTTCAGGCGGCTGGTACATATGCAGAGCAAAACCAGACTGTAATCGGCATGGAAGCAAACCCACCGATTTACAATACCAACTATATTAATACGACGCAGGAGGCGTTAGCGCTGATTCGTGAAACCGAAACAGCAGGTTTTGGATTAAATCTTGATGTGGGGACTATGGTGGAGAATGGCGAACACGTGGAGATATTAGAAGGAAATGCGGCGTATATTAACCATGTGCATATTAGTGAGCCGCACCTTGCGCCGATTGTGATGTCCCAAAAACGGCGTGGGCTGCATCAGGAGTTAAGCTGTTTCTTAAAGGAAAACCAGTATCAGGGCTATATTTCGATTGAGATGGGTAAAACGCAGGATTTGGTACTGCTTTCGGAGCTGCTTAATTATATTAGGGAGGTTTTTGGATGATAATAGAGTATAACCAGCCGGGTGTTCCCGTTTTTGAATGTTCGGAATATGCACCGAAGTTATGTGATTATGCGGTGCTGATACCGATAATTAACGAGGGAGAGCGCATTATAAAAGAATTGTATCGCGCATATAAGAATGATATCTCAAAGAGTGCAGATATTGTAATCTGCGACGGTGGTTCTACGGACGGTTGTACGGAGGAAAAGAAACTGCGCAAGTTAAAGGTGAATACGCTTTTAGTAAAGAAAGATACAGGAAAACAGGGTGCACAGCTTCGCATGGGAATTTGGTGGGCATTAAAAAGAGGTTATCGGGGTATTATTACAATTGATGGGAATAATAAGGATAGTATCGAGGATGTTCCAGCATTTATTCAGAAATTGGAAGAAGGATATGACTTTGTGCAGGGGTCGCGCTTTGTGGAGGGCGGACGCGCTGTGAATACGCCGTTTATCCGCAATATATCGGTAAGACTGATTCATGCGCCGATAATTTCAAAGACAGCAGGACAGCATTTCACAGATACGACAAATGCATTTCGAGCATATTCTGCGCGGTATTTAAAAGATCCGCGGGTTGCGCCGCTGCGGGATATTTTTATGGGGTATGAGCTTTTGGCATATTTGTCCGTGCGCGCAACACAGCTTGGTTATCAGGCTTGCGAAATTCCAGTGACAAGGGCATATCCCAAGAAGGGCAAAACACCGACAAAAATCAGTTTTTGGAAAGGAAATAGCGCATTAATGAAAATACTGCTGAAAAATCGATTTGGTGCGTATAATCCGTAGTGTAGAAAGGTGGCTTGTGATACCATTTATCACTGCTTGGAGGACGAGATGGAAAATATCAGAAGAAAGAATAAAATGATAGAATTATACAGCGTTTTGCTGGTCGATCTGATAAGCGTGATTGTTTCTTATGTACTGTCTTTGTTTATCCGGTTTCGTGTAATACATTATGAAGAGTATCCTGTGCAGTTCCATATGATGGTGGGGACATATATTGTAGTACTTTGTCTGCTGTACAGCTTGTTTTTAGATGCAAACAGAAATTTTTTTTACAGAGGATATTATCAGGAATTTTATTATACAGTGCGTTATACGTGTATTTTGGTGGTTGGTCTGGTTGTGATTTTATATTTGACACAGCAGTCTTATGCATTTTCTCGGTTAATCTATGGGATTTTTGCAGTTTTAAATACCCTGATAACGTATTGTGTGCATATGCTGCTGAAAAAAGTAATGTGGAAATATTATCGCAGGAGCGCAAGCAGCAATAAAATGCTGGTAGTGGCAAGGGATATCAATGTCAAGGAGGTTGTGGGCAATTTAATTCAAGGGACAGAATGGTATTATGAGATTACGGCGGCAGCAGTTTATGATGAAAACCGCAAAAATGATAGGATACAAGGCGTTCCTGTGGTGGCGGCAAAGGAAGATTTGTTTGACGTTGTAGTGCAGATGACGGTGGATGAGGTGTTTATCTGCCTTCCAGGTATTCCCGTAATTGAAATCCGTGATATGGTACAAAGGTTTGAGGAGATGGGGCTGGTATGCCATTACAATGTCGATTTATTTAGCAGAGCAAATCCAAATACATATGTACAGCAGATGGCGGGGTACAGTGTGATTTCTTTTGCTTTAAAAAATATGGATTCAAGGCGGCTTCTAATAAAGCGGGTGATTGATATTGTGGGGGCGCTGGTTGGATTGGTGCTGACGGCAATTATTACACCGTTTGTTGCGGCTGCCATTAAAATAGATTCACCAGGGCCTGTGTTTTTTTCACAGACACGGATTGGGAAAAATGGGCGGCGCTTTAAAATATGGAAATTCCGGTCAATGTATATCGACGCGGAGGAGCGCAAAAAAGAACTGGCGGCGCAGAATCAGGCAAAGGGGCTTGTCTTTAAGATGGAAGATGATCCACGGATTACAAAAGTTGGGAGGTTTATTCGCAAGACAAGCATTGACGAAACGCCGCAGTTTTTAAATATTTTATTTGGAGATATGAGTTTGGTGGGGACGCGCCCGCCAACAGAGGACGAGTTTGAGAAATATAACGGATATTATCGCAGACGCATGAGCATTACACCGGGATTGACCGGAATGTGGCAGGTGAGCGGACGCAGTGATATACAGGATTTTGAGGAGATCGTCAAATTAGATTTGGAATATATTGATAACTGGTCATTGGGGCTGGATATAAAAATTTTATTTATGACAGTTTTCGCAGTGTTGGGGCGTAAAGGGGCACGGTAACGCTGAGCAGCCGCAAGCAAAAGATATTGACGTTTTAGGGGAAATGGTGCTATAATCGTAACAGTTTTTGGATAGAATAGGAATGATGCAATATTAAAATGGGTAAATTACAGTATTGTGAAATATTGCGGACGCGGATTAATGTAACGAATATGCAGGAGGTGCTGGATTATATTCATACACATATAGAGGCACTCCGCGGAAAGTATATTTGTGTTTCCAACGTGCATACAACCGTAATGGCATATGAAAACAAAAAATATCGGGCAATACAAAATGGTGCGGCTATGGCGCTGCCGGACGGTGCGCCGCTTTCAATATATAGCAAAAGGAAAGGATTTGCGCAGGCACAAAGGGTAACAGGGCCAGATTTAATGCTGGAATTGTTTCGTGTATCGCCGCAATATGGGTATCGCCATTATTTCTACGGCGCTACGCAGGAAACCCTTGCAGATATGCGCGCAGCGATAGAGAGGGATTATCCTACAATAACGATAGCAGGAATGTATTCGCCGCCGTTTCGACCGTTGACCGACGAGGAGGAACAGCAGGCAGTTTGTCAGATAAATAAAGCGCAGCCAGATTTTATATGGGTCGGGCTTGGAGCACCCAAGCAGGAGGAATGGATGGCGGCGCATAAGGATAGAGTAAGCGGCGTAATGTTTGGTGTCGGCGCCGGATTTGATTATTTAGCAGGGCATATAAAGCGTGCGCCTAAGTGGATGCAGCGTTTGTCGCTGGAATGGCTGTATCGGCTGCTGCAAGACCCTAAGCGGCTGTGGAATCGCTATATTACAACAAATATGAAGTTTTTCCGGTATATTTTCCGAGAGCATAGACGGAGTTTGAGAAAGAGGCATAGAAAGAAATGAACGGTAAAATCTGGTTTCATGCAGATGATTTCGGCGTGACTGCACAACAGGCGCAGAAAATACTGGCTTGTCATCGGGAAGGTGTACTTAACAGCATCAGCATTCTTCCGAATACGCCGTCACTTGGAGAAGCACTGGAAATATTAGACAAAGAAGACCCCAAAGCAGAAATACGGCGTGTTCTGCACTTAAATTTTGTGGAGGGGAAGCCATTGGCAGGTGCTGATAAAGTGCCGCTTTTGGTGGATAAAGAAGGATTTTTTAACAAATCGTTTATTCGGCTTTTTTTATGGAATATTACAAAAATTAGTACAAACAGGAATCGCCTGAAACAGCAGATAAAGTTAGAGATTGCCGCACAGCTTCGGGCAGTCACAAGTCAATATCATTATCGTATTACCGCCATAGATTCGCATCAGCACTATCATATGATACCAATTGTGCTGGATAGTCTGTTGGAGGTACTATCTGAACAAGAATTTGAACATCTAAGGATACGCCAAATCCGGATACCTTGTGATCCAGTAAGCCCTTTGGTGCATACGCAGGGAATGCTAAAAAGGGTACCGGTAATGAATCTGGTAAAATGGTGCATCCTAAAAATATACGCGGGTAGAAGTCAGGTACTTTTGAAAAGCAGAGGGATACAGTCCCCCGTGTTTTTGGGCATCTTTTTTACCTGTGAAATGAAATGGGAGGTAGTGAAAACGCTGCTTCCGGCGTATCAAAGCTATGCGGGCAGAAAGGCTTCGGAACTGGAACTGATGTTTCATCCCGGAAATCTTACGGCTGCGTATGAACTTTTAGACGCAAGAAATAAAGAGCTGGCAGATTTTTATATGTCCGATAATCGTTTTTACGAGGCGGAATGTTTAAAGCTGCTGGGCGTGAATAGTAAGGACACATAAAACAGTTTCTTAGAAGAGCTTAATTCTTAGAAAGGAGTTATTTTATGAGAAACAAAAAAGCTGGGTTACTGACGTTATTTGCGGCAGTAATGGCGGCAGTATCTTGTACTGCCTGCGGTCAGCGTGTCCGTGTGGAGGCGGGAAGCCTTCAGGCGATTTCACGCTGTGTAGAAGGATGTACCTGTACAGACTGCATTTGTTGTCAGAATGCGGCACTAGGAACAGGGGAAAATTTAGCGGCGGCAGATATTTCATCTGTTGCTGTAGAAGAAAATCAGGAGGAAACAGCTTCTGGCGATGCAGAACAAAGCACAGAAAACAGTGAGAATACAGAGAATAATCAATCAGAAAGTAATATAGCAGAAGATGAAGGAGCGCAGGACGGCACAGAGCCGGAGGGCAGCGATACTACGGATACACAGCAGCAAGGGACAGATATAGATAAGAATAACCCAAACGGCGAGAATACCGATACCAATAATGATAAGGAGAGAGAAAACGGCGAGAATATCGAAAACGAAAACGATAAAAATACAAAAAATAACAGTAATACCGAAACCGAATCAGACTCTACGCAGGAGCAGACACAGGAATTAAATGAAATAGAGCGTTTATCCGAGGGAGAGAAAGCGGCGAGAAGAAAGCAGCAGCTAAATTTTGTCAAGGCGAGGGACGGGCTGTATAAGCTGAAAAATTCTAAGGATAAGACTTCTAAAATTAATCAGATGGATAAGCAGATACTGGAGAACAATACGTATGACTTTTCCAAAAAAAATGTGGTGTTTATCGGCGACAGTATTACCGAAGGAATCACAAGCGCAGTTGACCAGAATGGAAATTTTGTCAGTTATGTTACTTATGCAAATTCTTATCTGCATTTTCAACGGGTCTTAAATCATGGAAAAGGCGGAAGAATGTTTTCTGCATATGGCGGCGAGGATTTTTCGCTGGCGCTGAATTTTGGAAATGTAACCAATGTGGACTCGGATATTATTGTGGTATTTGCGGGTATCAATGACTATTTGGCTGATGTTTCCAATAAACGTTTTGGCAATGCAAAGGATGTATTGAGCACAGCAGGATACTGCGGTTCTGTCCGTTATTTTATGAAGCAGTTAAAAGAGTACTATGGGGACAGGGAAGTCTTTTTTGTGACAATGTACAATATGTCCAAGAAATCAACCTGTGCTTATACGGATTATAACGGGCAGCCGACGTTGGGCGATTTTATGAAAGTAGAGCGTGAACTTGCCAAAGAATTTGGATTTCATGTTATTGACTTGTATGATATAGGCTTTATGGATTGTTCTACGAAAGAATCTGCGGACTATTATCTGCGTGACGGGCTGCATCCGAAGGATAACGGAAATATTGTGCTGGGCGAGCATATTGCCGCGGAATTGTCATTATATTTTAGCCAGAAAGAAGGATCATAAGAAGGATAATTTTGTAGTAGGAGATTTAGCGCGTGGAATTGTATAATTGGGGGATACTGTTATTTTTGGTATTACCTGCACCCCTTTTTTTAGGATTGATACCGGTAAAGTACATGAATGCTTCACAAAGGACACCCGCAATGGCATATGCCTGCGGGTGGTTTGTGAGCTTTTTTCTATTTGAATTAACGGCAATTCCTTTTATCCTGCTGCAAAAAAGTTTTCGGATGCTCGTAGCGATTTATACAGCAGTTTTCGGTGCAGCAATCGTGTATTCCGTGTTAAGCGGTAGAAGGGTTTTTATTGATTTTATAAAAAATATTAAGAAAATTCGCACAATGCCGTTTCTGGTAATAATTGGTTGGCTGTTGGTTTTTGGGCTAATCGGCGCACAGATGGTGTATACAGTGCAATTTGCGTATTGGGATGGAGATGACGCATATTATATAGCTACGGCGGTGCTGACAGATACGTTTGACACGATGTATCTGCGAGATGCCTATACGGGGTATATTTATCCACTGGATATACGCCATGCACTATCGCCAACGCCAATATATCAAGCATGGCTGTCACGGCTGAGTGGAATCCCCCCTGCTGCGGTGGCACATACAGTCCTCGCACCCGTTTGGCTGTTGTTTATGTATTGTATTTTCGGGCAGATCGGCAATCGGCTGCTCTATAAAAATAAAGATGCAAAAAAAAACCGTCGCAATTACCGTCCTGTGTTTATGCTTCTAATTATTGTATGGTTTGCGTATGGCAATGTTTCGCTCTATACAGCAGAAACCTTTATTATGACAAGGACGTGGCAGGGAAAGGGGCTTATGGCAGGCATTGTGCTTCCGGCGCTCTTTCTGTGTATTATGTATCTTGCCAGTGACAAGGTAACCAAAGGCGTGTGGCTATTGTTTGTCTGTGTGATTGTTTCGGCAGTGTTTGCCACAAGTATTTCCTTTATGCTGGTGCCGACGGTGGTCGGTCTGGCGGCGATTATGATTGCACTGCGCAAAAAGGATATCAAGATCGCTGTGTTGATGATGGTCTGCTGTCTGCCATGTTTGGTGCTTGGTGGATGTTATCTGCTGATCAGTTGAAAATGGGGGAGATTTGCCGATGTGGGAAAAAATGGGCAGAGTAATGGAGGATATTCTCCGCTATAATAACCGCAGTTTTCTAATTCCCATTTTTTTAATTGCGCTGCTTGCGCTTTGGGTTATGGAGCGGAACAAAAAAATTAAAATTGCGCTGGTGTATTTGACAGCGGCGCTGGTAGTGGTATTTCTTAGCCCATTGTTTGTATGGATTGGCATGAAAATGGACAATGAGATCTACTATCGTGTCTGGTGGACGCTGCCTATAGGGATTATGGTGTGTTATTGCATTATTCGATTTATGATGCGCTTTAAGTCCATGATTGCAAAAGGACTTGTGCTGCTTGTGGCGCTTGTGGCGATTGCGGCAAATGGGAAGCTGGTCTATAAGAATACACTGTATTTTCCAGCAGTGAATGCCTATCATATTCCGCCGGAGATCATTGATGTCGTGGAGGCGATGAAACTCGAAAAGTACAGACCAATCGCCGTAATGCCGGCGGGACTGCTGCCGTTTTTGCGTCAGTATTCTGCGGATATTTTTACGCCGTATGGACGTAATATGCTAGAGCCTCAGTGGAATTTTTCCAATGCGCTTTATGATGCAATGGAAGGGAGCGAAACCTACAATGCGGAGGAACTTGCAAGGTGTGCGCGCGAAGAACATTGTGTGTATGTAGTGCTTGCCTCGGCAAAGGAGATAGAGGGCAGTCTGGTAGAACAGGGTTATTTTTTACTGGATTTTGTGCAAGGGTATTTAATTTATATGGATTATAACTATTATCATGTTTTAAAGGAACAGGGGCTTTTGGACGAGGATATTATTGCAATTGGAGAGCAGGAAGCATTTTAGTAGATACTCACGAACGATTCGATTTTTCTTTCTGCACAGCACGTTTTGCCCGCTTATGCAATAGGGGCTGTGCAGAAATTGGAAAATCTTGTAACAGTTCAGGTAGGTCTGCGCATTTACTGCGCTGACCGTAATAAAATGT
>CBCOYO010000148.1:0-8507 GCA_965114465.1 uncultured Lachnospiraceae bacterium | reverse complement strand
TGCAAGCATTTTGGCGCATAATTCCCACTACTTTGACGTGGGTGTGAAAAGTAACATGATTCCTGCTTTCGGCGTTGTTTTAGGAAAGTTGCAATTGTAATTTGCCAAGGCGTGGGGTATAATGAGAAGAAAAGAAAATTGTGCAAAATATGCAGATGAATGGCTGTAGAAAAATAATGAATGCCGATTGCGCAGGATATTTTTCGGCGGTTCCTTAGCCAAGCAAAACGAACGCGGAAGCATTTGGGGGAGCTTGGCTATTTGTGTTCTTGTGCAAGAATAATTGCTTCTGCGGAGAACGCAGAAAAGAAAGAGAGGATTAAAGTATGAAAGACAGACAGACAAAAAAACGAAGCCGAAAATGGCAAAGTAAAATGTTAAGTCTTTTACTGTCAGGAATGCTGCTTGTTACAGGGGTAGATGCGCCGGTAATGTTAGCGGCGGAGGGGAATGCTTTGAAGACCAAGCAGCTTTCAAGACAAGAGGAAACGGCAGCAGAGCCAGAGGAGCAGAGCGCAGATGCACAGGAAGCTGCGTTCGCAGATGCACAAGCGCAGGACACTGCACAGGAAACAAATACAGCGCAGGGGAAGGATCGGGAAGAACAAGAAAATGCCTCTGCCAAAGAGAACACTGAGGGCAGCGCATCCGAAGCAAGGACAGAGCAGGAAACGAATGCATCCGAAGCACGGACGGAACAGGAAAATGCTACCACAGAAGTGAAGACGCAGGAAGAACAGGAAACGGATGCATCTGAAGCACGGACAGAGCAGGAAAATGTTACCACAGAAGTGAAGACGCAGGAAGAACAAGAAACAGATGTAACGGAAGCACAGACGGAACAGGAAAATGTTTCCACTGAGGTACAGATACAGGAGGAACAGGAAACTGTTAAAACAGAAATGCAGACGCAGATAGAGGAGGAAACCGACGAATCTGAATCCGCAGCAGAAATGGAAAAGGACGATGGTGGTTTGGAGGATAACGATACGTTCGATGTATTGGAAGAACGCACTATTATCGTTGTGAATCCGCTTTATGAAGATGTAATAAGCCCTGAAGAACTTGCGAAACAGTTGAAATCTCTGCAAATCAGGAGTTTAAACGAAGCTAGAAGTACAACGGAAACGTTTCAGACCTTTGAGGGAGCAGTAGATTATCTTCGTACACAGATGGCTGCGCGTGAAACAAATGTATCGATACAAGTTCCGTTAAGCGTTTCAGAGGAAAATAAGGGGGAAGAAGGATTTGTAAAAACGCTGCTTGCTGCCGCAGTAGCACACACTGAAGAATGCAGCGGACAGGAGGGGGATGCGCTGGCATGGCAGTATGGGGGTGCCCAAATGGCGATGAGCAGCAGTTCTGCAGCATATACGGTAAATTATACAATTTCATACTATACAACATATGAACAGGAAGAAGAACTAACTGCCAAAGTAAATGAAGCGATAGAAAGTCTGGCGTTAACAGATAAGACAGACTATCAAAAAGTTAAGGCGATACACGATTATATTTGCGACAATGTAGATTATGATTATGAAAATCTTAATGTTCAGGAACATAAGATAAAATATACTGCTTATGGTGCGTTATGTATGGGAAAAGCTGTCTGCCAAGGCTATGCAGTTGCTTTTTATCGTATGTGTAAGGAAGCTGGGCTTCCGGTTCGGGTGATTACGGGAATTGGTAACGGCGGAGCACACGCGTGGAATATTGTTAAAATTGATGGCAACACCAGAACGGAAGGAAAATACTACAATATTGACTGTACTTGGGACGGGCAGGACAAAGAAACATATTATACATATTTCTTGTTAAATGAGGAGGATTTTGTAGATCATATTAGGGATGAAAATTATGCTGACGATGAATTTTACGCACAGTATCCTATGGCGGAAACCTCCTATATTGATGAAAGTTCTCTGGAAACAGGACTAAATAAAGAAAATCCGGAGCTTACATTTACAACGATAGATGATACAACTGTAAGTTCAACTGCGGAGGAAAAGCCGAAGCTTCTGATATTTTTCCGCACAGATTGTGGAAATAGTATCAATACAATTCAGGCAGCAGCCGGCTATGATTTTCAGGGGGTTGATGTTTATGCTGTTGATATAGACGGAAAAACCAAATCTGAGGTGGAAAAATTTAAAGCAGATTATGGAAGTGATAACATTACTTTTTGCTATGGTTCGCCTCAAAATAATAATCTGTATTCTTATTTCGAGGCAGCAGGGCTTGTAAATGGAAATTCGATTAGTTACACACTTCCAGTGTTATGCTATATTGACTCTAATAATTTGTTCCAGCATATTACGCAAGGGATGCAAAACGCTACCCAAATTGAAACAAATTTAAAATTTTATTGTGGAACTACACTGGTGAAACAGTATAAAATAACATATGTACTGAATGGCGGTACAAACAATCGTGATAATCCGTCTGTATTTAAAGAAACGTCAGATACGATTGTTTTAAAAGACCCAACCAAGGAAGGATATACATTTGCCGGCTGGTATCTTGATGAGCAGTTTACGCAAAAGGTTGCACAGATTGACCGTGGTATGGCGCGTGATATCACTTTGTATGCAAAGTGGACTGTGGAGGAAGCGGCAGATAAATTAAATCTTGATAATTTGGATATTAGCTTTACAAATCTGGAGGAAGAATCTGTATCTTCAAAAGCAAATGGTAAACCAAAGCTGATAATCTTTTTCAGTATAGACTGCGGAAACAGCCAACAGACAATACAAGGAATCCGAAACGGATTGGAAAATGTCGATATTATGGCGATCTGCACAACTAAAAATTCTAAGGAGGAGGTTCAAAATTTTAAGGATACATATGGCAGCGATGCAATCGTTTTTTCATATGATGATTATGGGGTTCAAAATAGCGGATATCTTAATGATTACGTAGATTTAGCAAACCATAGCAGCATAACACCACCGATAATCTGTTATATTGATGCAAATAATAAGTTACAGCATATAATCAATGGTTATAGAAGTGCAGATGCAATAAAGGCGGATATTGATGCCTATTGCAGTGCTTTAGCCGAGCCTGCGCCGTCAGAAACTTATCGTATTACATATGAACTGGATGGGGGTACAAATAACGAAAATAATCCTGCAGCGTATACACAGGACACAGAAACGATTTCTTTGCAAAATCCTACAAAAGAAGGATTTACCTTTGCAGGCTGGTATCGTGATGCGGAATTTACGATTGCGATTTCGGAGATTGTAAAGGGCAGTTCGGGAAATTTGACGTTGTATGCGAAGTGGATAAGCGAAACACAAGAACCTGACGACGGGGAAATAAAACCATTTATCTTAGGAAATGGAACAACCGTTACGCTAGATTATGATACTTTTTCCTATAATGGTAAAGAACAAAAGCCAGAAGTAACCGTATCACACAATAATAAAACACTTGTTCTTGATACGGAGTATACATTAAGTTATGATAATAATTTGAATGCTGGAACTGCTTCCGTAACTGTGACAGGAATAAATGCTTATCAGGGAACAGTAACGAAAAACTTTACAATTTTACCTGCGGAATTAGTAATTACGGCTCAAGATAAAATACTTTATGCAGGAGCTCCCAAACCCTCGCCAGAAACATATGAATATCAGGTTGAAGGACTGGCAGAGGGGGATAATTTGCTAACGCCGCCGACGTTTACTTGTGATGTATCCAATCCTGTTCAGAAGGGAATTTATGAGATTATTCCAAGCGGCGCAAAGTCAGGAGTGAATTATAATGCGGATATTACTTATCAAAATGGGAAATTAACTGTCGAAGAAAAATATGTGAATGATAAAGATGACTCGCAATATCCTTCCGATAAAAGAAAGGATTTGAACAGTTTAAGTGCTTCAATAACAAATATCAAATCAAAGGTCTATGATGGAAATCCATATATGCCCACAGTAAAAGTTACTGTTATTGAGGGAAATAAGAAAGTAACTCTTACACAGGGCGCCGATTACAGGGTAATATATGAAAATAATATTAACGCTGGATCTGGTAAAGTGATTGTAAGAGGAAATGGCGTATATAAAGGAGAAATTTCGAAAGAATTTAACATTACCAAAAAACCCGTTAAAAAACTAAAAGTAGTTACAGGAGGTATGGCTGCAAATCAAGTATCCAATTTTCCGGTTTACGTTTATGATGGTACAAAACTGTTAAAGGAAGATATCGATTATAAACTTTCCAGCCTTACAGATATTAAATCCACATCGGCTAAGGTGACAATCATTGCAGCGCAGGACAGTAATTATGAAGGTTCTGTTAAGGCAAAAATAACTTTATATAATACAGAAGCTTCCATGATTATCAATCCAGAAAATGTTACTTTAAGTGAGGAAACAGCAATATATACAGGTAAAGCGATAAAAAGTATTGAACCAACGGTAAAGATCAATGATACTTTGCTGGAAAAAAATAAACATTATAAGGTACAATATAAGAATAATACAAACGCAGGAGATGCTTATATTATTATTACAGGAAAAGGTCAGTATAAGGGAAAAGTAGTAAAATCATTTACAATAACTCCTATAAAAACAGATTTGACAATAAAGGAAATACCGCAAAAGACCTATAACGGAAAATTGCAAAAGCCAGCATTAACTGTAAAGGCTGGAAATAAAAAACTAAAAGCAAATAAAGATTACAGTATTGTTTATGAAAATAATCTACATAAAGGTACAGCCGCTGTTTGGGTAGAAGGAAAAGGAAATTATGCAGGAACAAATTCCAATATAACATTTACAATTAATGCGCAGAAAATATCAAAGGCTTCTGTAAAAGGAACAAAAGCGAAAGGGATTACTCTCACTTACAATAAAAAAGCATTGGGAGAAGGTATTGATTATACGCTGGAATATGGTGAGGAGAAAAATGGGAAAGTACAAATTATTATCAAAGGCATCGGTGATTTTACAGGAGAATTGAAAAAGTCCGTAAAGATGGATGCCGCAGCGCCAAGCACAAATGTTTTGCCAGCAGTTTCTAATAATATAGGGAAGCAGAATTATACAAGGTGGTCAGAACCAGTAACCTCTTATTTGACGAAAAATGACAACGGTGCTGTAACACGGGTGGAATATATAAAGGATAAAGTTTATGTAGAAACCTATTCCGCAGATCGCAAGCTGCTTGATCAAAAGAAAATTTTAGTAGAATTGCCACTGTTTGGGGGATTTTATGCAGGAAAAAATAATAATTTTCTTGTATTTGGACAGGAAAATCCCAAAGAAGATGATGGTGTCGAAGTAATTCGTGTTGTGAAATACGACAAGGACTGGAATCGGCAGGGTGCGGCAAGTCTGTTTGGAGCAAATACTGCGCAGCCATTTTGGGCAGGCAGCCTTAGTATAACAGAATGCGAGGATATGCTGTATGTGCGTACTTGTCATAAAATGTATAAGAGTGAAGATGGGCTTAATCATCAGGCAAACATGGCTTTGGGTGTGAAAATTTCTAAAATGGAGATTACAGATCAGCTTTCATATGTAACGAATGCATGGAGGAAAGGATATGTAAGTCATTCTTTTAAACAGCTTTTTATTACGGATGGTTCTGATTTAATAGCAGTAGATCATGGGGATGCATATCCACGAGCTGTGGTAATGGGAAAATATGATGGTAAAGCAGGGAGCGAAACGTTTATTCAGGATGGGTACTGTGATAGTATAGATGTATTACCAATACAAGGAAAAGTTGGTGCGAACGATACAGGCGTTTCTATTGGAGGTCTTGAGGCATCCGATACGGCTTATTTAGTGGCTGGAAATTCGGTAGCGCAGGATAATGCTGAAAAATATAATGCTTCAGGTGTACGCAATATTTTTGTAACGAGTACCCAGAAAAATAATTTTACGTCAGAGGGCACAACAGTATATTGGATTACAAACTATACCAATAAAAGTAGTGTGGCAGTTTCTACGCCGCAGTTGGTAAAGTTAAACAATCATGAGTTTCTTCTTATGTGGACGGAAGGAAATCACGTAAAATGTGTTGTGCTGAATGCATTGGGTGAGCCTGTTACGGAGATATTCAGCGTAAAGGGAGCCTTGTCAGATTGTCAGCCGATTCTTCTGGGAGAAGATGTATTTTGGTATTATACAGATAATAGTAAGCCAGTATTTTGCTCATATAATAAGAATAAGTAGTTTACCTTTGACATATCCGCCCTTATATATTAAAATCGTATCCATAGCGAAGTGGTAAAGTGATGCATCGCATGGCGGAATCGGGCAGTGGAATTTCCCTGTCCGATTCCGCAGTTGCGAAATTAGGGAGGAAAACAAATGTACGAAAAGATAGAAAAAACAATACAGATTCTATATAAGGCAGCGATACTAATGTTTATTGCCATATTATTCGGCGCTGTGCTTCCTGTGGCTGCAGCGGAGGAAGCAGACCAACAGATGCTGCCTGCAGTGCCCAATCCTATTCCAAGGCAGTATATTATTTCACAAGATGGAAGAGGCGATTTCCTTACAATTCAGCAGGGTGTAAACGCCGCTGTAGATGGTGATATTTTGATTATTTATCCTGGTATTTACAATGAGAACGTGGAAATAATGAACAAAGAATTGACACTAATGGGAATGAATCGGGATGATTGCATTTTGCAGTATGATACAGCTTTTTATAGGAAAGTGCCGCTGACGATTGCGGCAGGAACGGTGTCGAATTTAACGATTTACGGAATGGACAGCGGCGTGGAACAAGCAGCGCCTACTGCGGAAGAAATTGAAAAGATCAATCAAGAATTAATTGGTGATAGCTGGGAACGGCAGAAAAATTACAGCGGTTACGCCGTACATATTGATCAGAATTTCTTGTACGGAAGACAGTTAAAATTTGAAAACTGTAGAATTATTTCGGAGAACAACCATTGTGTTGGTGCAGGAAGCCGCGGAGAGTGCCAGATTGTTTTTGAGGGCTGCGAATTGATATCTGTTGGCGGCGGAAGCTGTGTTTATCTGCATGATCCTACGACATTAGCAGTAGGAGGCACGGCAGCTCTAATTATGCGCAACTGCTATTTAAAGAGTTACCTATGCCCCTATGTAATGACGTTTCAGTCACTTGCGCCGGAGAATCGGCTGAATTTGACCTTTCAGAATGTGAGGGCAAGCGCCGTTGCTTATGAAGACAGCAATAGTTATCGTCAGAACAACGTGAATACAAGTTTAGAGGTGGAGGCGCTTGCGACACTTGAAAAGATGGGAATGCTTTATCGGGCGGGGATTACCAGTTCTGCACCAGCCGGACTTGTGCATGAAATGACGGCAGAAGAAAGTTATGAATATATGGAAAAGCTGGAAAATGCACTGAAAACGAGAATCATTTCTGAGGTGCTTGCCATTGAATTGCCGGAAGGAATTAACTATATCGCAACGCCCAAACTGGAAACAGAGCAGACGACCAATATATGGGGAATCCCCAATATGCTGCCAAGCCCCTACCCCATTGCAAAGCATCAAGTGTTAGCGGTTATAAACCATAATAATCTACCGGCGGCAGGTTGGTGTGGTATGCATAATGCCTATTTAACGCCTGATAGTTATGGGAATACCTTAATAGAGATGAATGCTCCTGTTCTAATGCCATAATAAAATTGGCAGACTAGACAAATTGTTAGGAGGCAGATGAGGAACGGATAAGTTCGACAATATTTTTGTAATAGGCATATTTGCTGATGCGTAGGTGCTCGCCGTTTGTTAGTTTCACGCTGTTACGGCTGTATCCGGCAATATAACTTGCATTGACAAGATATGACTTATGAATACGCAGAAACTGGCAGTTCTTATTCTGCATCAACGTTTCTACTTCATCTAGCTTTTTGTAGAAGGTATTGCATCCGTCTGCCGATACAATATGTGTGCGGCGTCCTTCCGACACAAAATATTGAATATCCTGCACTGCTGTTTTAATATAGCTTGGTCTGCGGTAATAGGTGAAAGTATCTTCATCCTTCATAGCCGCTTCATAAGCAAGGGAAGCATATGCCCAAAGCTGCTTGCGGCTTTTGTTTGGCACTGCAAAGAGCGGAGCGAGCAGAATATCTTCCATAACAGCAGTATCGTTTTTGAGGGCAAAAACAACAGAAACCATATTTTGCTGCTTTTTTTTCATTGCAATTGCGGCTTTCCGCATTAGTCCTTGTTCTCCATTTAAGTCATAGAACAGGATATCGGGAAGCTGGCTGCTGCTGCGCTTTAGCAGTTCAGCAGCATTGTGGCAGCAGCAAGCAGATACACAGACTCCACGCTGTTCAAAAAATTTTGTAATTTCGTTTTTCATATATGTCAAATCTAAATCCGTTTCATAACAAAAAGTAATATGTATCATAATATAATCCTCCATTTCGTACTACCCATTATAGACGCAGAATTTGTCGAATGATATAGGAAAATAGTACCGTTTTTTACTGCATATACTAACGACCGTTAAGATTTTCCAATTTCTGCGCAGTCCAT
>CBCOYO010000147.1:0-8585 GCA_965114465.1 uncultured Lachnospiraceae bacterium | reverse complement strand
GATTTCCAATGGCTGGATACGTAACAGTTCAATGGGTTATCTGAACTGTTACAAATAAGTGCTCAGATTGCGCAGGATATTTCTTCAAGATGTGTCACTTATTTTTATACAGTTCCTAAGTATCACTAGAAAGGGGAAAGTTCTATGAGAAAACAATGGAAATCAATGGTTTTAGGGGCAACAGTATTATCGGTATTTTTGGCAGCAGCGCCGCCAAAGAAGGCGTATGCATTAAATATTACGCCGATTAGCGTGGAATTGTATACAACATCAGGAACACCTGTTTATGCTACACCGGATGTTTATGGGCAGGTAGTGACGTATCTTGACCGTTTTATTAATGTGCGTGTAACAGGAATTACAGACAATGGGTTTTATCAGGTCAATTTAGGTGAAACTTACTATATACCAGGGCCGTATATGATTACACAGGTAGAGCCTGCCAAGACAGAAAAGCAGAAAGCCTTGGATAATCTGGATAAATTGGTGGAGGCATATCGGATACAATTAGAGCAGATGGAGAGCTATAGCCCAAGTTTTGCATTGATGGATGTAACCGGAGATGGTATTCCCGAAATTTTTGACAAAGATGGAAAAGAAATTTACACATATTATGAAGAACGCCCTGTAATGATTTATTATTCTGAAAATCCAGTGTCGTTTCATTATTCCAAAAAGGACAATAAACTCCTTGGTAAATATGAGTGGAATAAGAAAACAATCTGGGAAGTGTATTATAATGATACCAGCCTTCTGCCTTGGGGGCAGCTACGCTGTTATACCACTGCAGCATCAGAATATCAGAAAAATGCAACCGCAGTACCAAGAGATTATACCAATGACGCTGCGACAAGAGCGGATTTAACGAATATTTTAAAGAAAATATTGTCGTTGTAAAAAAGGGGTATAGAGTATTGGAGGCACTGAGAAAAGAAGATATTGCTGCAATGCAGGAGCAGACATGAACATAAAACACAGACGGTTGGGCTTTCTCAAACATTCCAAAATCAGAAAGCAGCTTTACACGATCTATATTTTGGCTGTTCTAATGCCTGTTACATTAATAGGGATATTTCTTGTGGGAAATACAGGGCAGTTATTGACCAATTATCATAGAGATTTACTAAAGTCGGACAATCTACGAGTACGCACAATTTTATTTGAGATAACAACACAGATTTACAATATTTCGGAGGAAATTTCTTTTAACAATGAAGTGATTTCTGTATTAAACGGTAATTATTCTTCTATGGCGGATATGACGATTGCAGTAAATCAGGTCGCATCGGAAGTAGATAAGTATATGTATAATTATTCGGAAATCGACAAGATAGAGATTTATTGCGACAATCCCAATCTATACAATTACAAGCAGTATAAGACTGTAGACAGTGATATTCAAAATACGGACTGGTATCAACGCGCGATTTCACAGTCTAGTATTTTTTGGAAGGAAATGGTAACACGGGATAAGTACGGTAATGAGTACTGGAATTTATGTCTGGTACGAAAAATACCGCTTACGCATTCGGATTTTCAAGGTGTTTTGGTAGTGCGGGTTAGTGATAATTATTTAAAAACGCGCATTAACAGCCAAGAATATCAAATTCATGCTTCGGTGGATGACGGAGCTGTTTTTTATGCCTCAAACCGAAATGATTATGGTAAGCCGCAGGCAGTGCCGATTGATTACAACAAAAATTATTTTCAGTATTCCGGCACGAAGAAGATGGATGATAAAACTTATTTTGTGGATGTATCAACACTGCACTTATATCAATCGGATTCTAAAATTTATATTTGCACATTAAATGACAAATCTTATGAGAATATTATGAGTATTTTGCATACGTGTATTGTAATTATTGCATTGGCGATGATTGTGCCGGGGATATTGATACAGGTTTTTACAGGATATTTTACGAAACGTATTGTTACGCTGCGTCATGTTATGCACCAAGCCAGCAATGAGGATTACGAGTTTGAGATTCGTATGCATGGTGATGATGAAATTTCGGAAGTATTTGCGGATTTAGAAATTCTAGTGCAGAATATTAAGGAAAAAGACGCACGAATGTATGAAGCCATGATCAATGAGAAGGAACTGGCAAATGAGCAGCAGAAAATGGAATTTAAAATGCTGGCAAGTCAAATTAATCCGCATTTTCTCTACAATACATTGGAAACTATCCGCATGAAGGCATATACTGCCGGTGATAAGGAAGTGGCGACAGCCATTAAGCTTCTGGGAAAATCCATGCGTTATGTACTAGAGAATAACGGCGTTGCATTTACTGCGTTAAAGAATGAATTAAATCACATTGAGATATATATGAAAATTCAAAAACTGCGGTTTGATGAAAAATTTGACTATCAAATTCAGATGGATAAGGAGATTGACGTCGATAAATGTATGATTCTGCCCCTGCTTTTGCAGCCTATTGTGGAAAATGCAATTTTACATGGCTTAGAGGAAAAAGAAATTGGCGGTTTGGTACTTATCAATGTCGCGTATCTTAGAGAATCAGAGAACCCGCAAAGGCTTTTAGATGGGAATGAACAACAAACAGACAATATTATAAATCAGTCGAAAGAAATGGAAACCGAAATACTATCCAACAATCTGCATGAAACGAAAACTATTAAAATCGCAATTTCTGATAATGGGTATGGTATGGACGAGGAAACATTAAATAGGATTCGTCATGATATTGCATATAAAAACCCACAGAAAAAGGAGGGAATCGGACTTTATAATATTAATCAACGTGTAAAGCTTTGCTATGGCAGTGCATATTGTATGCAGATAGCTTCCACACCACAGCAGGGAACTACGGTGTCGCTATTTATTCCGGAGAAAATATCATAAATAGAAATTCCTGTCTGGTTTTTTCTGCCAAAATACAGCAATTTGTATAGAAAGTATAGTAAAAATTAGTCAATGATAAAAAAAGTGCTGTATAAATTTATCAATTTTTTATGTATTTTTATCTATCTTTTACTTATATAATAAATATATCACAAATGTGATAAAAGCTTTAGGTAAAAGAGGAGGTAGTGTGGATGAAATCCAAGAGTAAAGAGAAAGTCATAAAACAAAAGTTCAGCCTCGCATTGATGTGGAAACAGCGGTATTTGCTGATGATGTCAGTGCCATTTGTAATATGGTTGATTGTTTTTAAGTACATACCCCTATGGGGCTGGACAATGGCGTTTCAGGATGTTAGACCCAAAACTTTTGCAGAGCCGATATGGAAGCGAGAGTTTGTCGGTTTTGATAATTTTACAAAGGCATTTACCGACCGTATATTCGGGCAGACGATGATGAATACCATTGGACTAAGTATCTTAGGTATTGCGCTGGGAACTGTAATGGCGATTCTTTTTGCATTAATGTTGAATGAAATCTGCTTTAACCGTTTTAAGAAGATTACACAGACAATCTCTTATCTGCCGCATTTCGTGTCATGGGTGGTTATTGCCAGTATCGCGAAAATGGTTTTAAATGATGGCGGTATGCTGGATACGCTGCTTGGCACAAAGCTTGGTTTAATGAGTACCAATTCCCCGCTGTTCTGGCTAGTTGTCTGCATGATTAATGTATGGAAGGAAGTTGGCTGGGATGCTATCGTATATCTTTCCGCAATGGCAGGAATTGACCAAGGTCTGTATGAGGCAGCAAAAGTGGATGGTGCCAACAGACTTCAGAGAATTTGGCATATTACACTACCAGGTATTAAGCCGACGATTGTTGTACTTTTGATTATGAGTATCGGAAGCGCATTAAATGTCGGTATGGAACGTCAGATGCTTTTGAGCAATGGTATTGTACAGGATCATGCAATGGTTCTTTCGTGGTTTGCATATGTCAGAGGTATTGGAAACAGTAACTACGGTTTAGGTACTGCAATCGGTATGTTCCAGTCGGTAGTCGGCATTGTGCTTCTCTTTATTGCAAATAAAGTGGCAAGCTGGCTTGGTGAGAGCAGATTGATATAAAGGAGGGGATGACTGTGGCAAAGGCAGGAAGCAGCAACAAAATAAAGAGCCGCGATAATATTTTAGATTACATATTGCTGGTGGCATTTATTTTTATTATAATTATTACACTTTATCCGTTTTTAAATGTGCTTGCGATATCGTTTAACGATCCGATTGATACCATGCGCAATATTAACTTTATTTTTCCAAGACAATTTACATTAAGCAATTATAACTATGTCTTTAAGGAAAATGACTTAATGACGCCGATGATGTTGTCCGTTGCAAGAACACTGCTTGGCGCAGGTCTTGGCGTGGTATGTACGGCAATGCTTGCATATGTTCTTAGCAGAAAAGATTTTTATTTCAATAAACCGTTTACCATTTTATTTGTAATTACAATGTATGTCAGCGGTGGTTTGATTCCTGAATATTTGCTGTTAATGAGAACATTAAAGTTAGGCAATAATTTCTTGGTTTATATTATTCCGGGATTGATTTGGGTTTACAATATTATTCTGGTTCGCTCCTTTATTGAAGGACTTCCCATTGCTTTACAGGAAGCAGCAAGGGTGGACGGTGCTAATGACTTTATAATATGGGCAAAGATTATTCTTCCGCTTTGCAAGCCGGTATTGGCAACCGTTGCACTGTTTATGGCAGTAGGACAGTGGAACTCCTTTATGGATACTTACCTGTATGCAAAGAAGCTTCCGACCCTGCAGTATGTCTTGTATCAGATTATGGAGTCGGCGACAGTAAAGATTGATCCGCATGCGGCTGAACAGATGCGCAATGCTGTATCGCCTCTCTCCGTGCGTATGGCAATTACAATTATTGCAACCGTGCCTATTATTATCGTATATCCGTTCTTACAGAAGTATTTTGTAGGTGGTATGACCGTGGGCGCAGTAAAAGACTGATGTGGTATTTCTATGGCTGCGCAGCAGTGCAGCCATACAAATATAAAAGAAATTTAGAAACAGAAGGGAGAAACAGTATGAAAAAAAGAAAGATTTGTGCGTTACTGTTAGCAGCAGTAATGGTAACAGGTGTTCTTGGCGGATGTGGTGGAAATAATGACAGTAACAGTGCTTCTAACACAAACACTAACACCAATACGAATGATAGCGCGTCAGCAAGTAATGATGATGCAAGCAGCGCAGGGGACGCAGATGCATCAGGAGATACCAGCACGCCGGCAAACAATGGTGAGGTGGTTTCTTTAAGGTTTTTCAATGCGGATGCAAACCAAGACGATCCTTGGACAGATCCGATAGCACAGGTATTAACAGAGAAAACAGGTGTTAAGTTAGAAGTAGAGCGTCCTATCGGTGGAAATGATGAGAGCGAATCCGTTGCATTAATGATTGCAGAACAAAATTATCCAGATATTATTTTTGCAAAAGGGTCTGCAGGCAGCTTAATTGATGCAGGAGCATTAATTGATATGACAGATCTAATTGATCAGTATGGCCCAAATATCAAGAAGCTATATGGAGATGAGTTCGGAAAATTAAGAGAATCCGAAGATGATCCAGCAATTTACCAGTTATCTGCTTACAATGTAGGCGGTACAAAGTATAAAGACTGCGGTTCTGCGCAGATACAGTGGGATGCATTAAAAGCAAAAGACTATAAACTTCCAGATACATTAGAAGAATTTGAAACAATGATTAAGGATTATATCGCGTCCAGTCCTAAAACAGATGAAGGACTTGACAGAATTGGTATTACTTTGTCCACATCTGACTGGCATTGGCTGATTACATTAGGCAATCCAGCAGGCGCGATTGCGGATGGTGCACCAGATAATGGTCAGTGGATTATTGATGAGAATAATCAGGCAATCTACAAATTCCGTTCTGAGAAGGAAAGAGAGTATTTCCGTTGGTTATGCCGTATGTATAACGAAGGTATCTTAGACCCTGAGTTTGCGACACAGACTCATGAGGATTATATCGCAAAGATTGCTTCTGGCCGTGTTGTTGCTCTTTTGGATAAGGATTGGGATTATCTGGACGGCGAGAAAGTTTTGAAGGCAGACGGAAAATATGGTTCTACATACTGCGGACTTCCTTTGACAATGGATAAGGAAACAAAATGTCCAGTATTAATGTATCAAGGTTTGACAACAGGTACTGGTGTTGGTATTACAACAAGCTGTAAAGACCCTGTTGCAGCAATTAAGTTTATCGACTATATTGCATCTGACGAAGGTCAGGTATTGGTAAAATGGGGTATTGAAGGCGTTAACTACTTCGTTGATGAGAGTGGACATCGTTATCGTACTGATGAAGAAGTTAAGCAGAGCCAGGAGGATCAGGATTACTCTAAAAAGACAGGTGTAGGTTTCCATAATTATCCGTTCCCATCATATGGTGATGGTATCCTTGACCCGACAGGAAGTCCTTACAATACAACAAGCAAAGAAGCCGTTATGGTAGAGTATAACGAGGAAGAAAAAGCAGCAGTTGAAAAGTGGGGTGTAGAGCTTCTGGTGGATATGTTCCCGCAGCCGGATGAGTTTGAAACACCAGATTTCCCGCCTTTGTGGGCACTTGTAACACCGATGGAATTTACCGAAATCACAGATAAATTAGATGAAATCGCTTGGTCTGCATTGATTAAGTGCGTAACAGGTACAGAAGCTGATTTCGATGCAAACTATGACAAGATGTTAGCAGATTTTGAGAGCACAGGAATGGCTGATGCAGAGAGTATGTTAACAGATATTATTGCAGAGAAGGCAGCATTGGCAGAGTAAGAGGAATCAGTAAATTTGACAAGAAATTCCGCAGCGGCAATGCCGCTGTGGGATTTTTTCATTTTTTAGGTATTATTCTCCGCGTAGTTGTTTGCGGTATTCCGCAGGACTGATTCCTACATATTTTTTAAATTTTTTGTGGAAATAATCAACATTTTTATAGCCTACTTGTTCGGATATTTCATATACCTTTATGCTTTGTTGCTCCAGTAGTTTTTTAGAATGGTCAATACGCCGGTGGTCTACATAGGAGTTAAAATTCTCACCGATTGCCTTTGTAAACAATTTACCCAGATAGGCGCTATTATAGCCAAAGAGCGGTGCAATGGTTTCCAATTTAATATTGTTTTGGTAGTTGTTATCTATGTAGTAGAGGATATCCTCAAGTATGGATTCCCGTGAAGAATTATCTGTAATATCCATAATTGCCTTGACTTGTTCTGAAATATAGAGGATAATTTCATATAAGTAATGGCAGCCTTCTATATAGTCGATGATTGCAGAATTTGAAGGGAAAGTGATATGTGTATTTCCATATATCTTTTTAATGTTTTCTTTCATTTGTAAAAATAAATCAATTAAGAACAGTTTAATCTGTTCAATGGAATTATCACAACGATAGAGGTCGTCTTCTAGTGAAAACAATGTGGTTGCTACCTGCTTACGGTTTGAGGCCTGCATAAAATTTACGATTGCGTCACTGTATTCGGCAAGCATCGCATCATTAATTGTGTGATTTCCAGCCGCAATATTGGGCAGTTCTGTATACCCAAGTGTATGCTGTCCTTGAATACAGAAAAATCGCCGCTGAATCAGTGCTTTTGCTTCTTGATAGGATAAATATACTTCCTCAAGGTTTTGTACAGGACGTCCATATGCAAGAAACAGGCTGTCCATAGGACTTCCTTTCTGTGGTGTTTTTTCATAATGTGCAAGGAAATCCCCAAAACGGCGCAGCGCAAAATCACCTTTTAGAAGAATCACGTTTTTGTGATCTTCTTCAAAGTGTTCAAATGAGTGATTACCATTATTGGTGATATTTAAAAGATCTGCAAAACTATAGCTGCTGTCCTCGGGAAGCAGGCCAAATTTTTCGTAGATTACCACTTGGTAAATGGCTGCTTCCAGTTCCATATTTTGCAGTGCAGCAGTGGATAAACCGTATTCATCGCCTATTTGCAGCGTGCCTACAATTAAGTCGTGGAGAATAACGTCTTTCGCTTTTTCGCGGTAGAGTGCAATATGATTCTGTTTCCGGCGTTCATTCTGGAGTGCAGCGTATATTGTTCGGATGGCTTCAAGCAGTTCGTCCTCATCAATGGGTTTCGTAAGATAGAAGTCTACGCCGTATCGGATGGCTGCCTGTGCGTAGGAGAAATCAGAATAGCCGCTTAAAATAATAAATTTGCCTTGAAAACCTTGTTCACGAGCGATTTTTATAATATCGACACCCATAAGCTTTGGCATGCGGATATCCAAAAGCACAAGGCTTGGTGCATTTTTTAGGATACCCGATAGCGCATCTTCTCCGTTTGATGCTTCTCCGCAGATAGAGAATCCCAGTTCTTCCCAGTTTACAATGCATTTTAAGCCATCTCGTATTGTTTTTTCGTCGTCTGCTATAAATAGTGTTTCCATATGGAAGCCTCCTAAAGTAAAATAGAATCTAATAGAAAAAATTATGCAATATGCATAAAATTGGTATACCAAATTATTACAATATAACTTTAGTATAGGAGAAATTTAGAAAAATGTCAAATTGAAAAATTTGGTGTTTATGAATGGTTACTTTTCACACCCACGCCAAAGTAGTGGGAATTATGCGCCAAAATGCTAA
>CBCOYO010000146.1:0-8599 GCA_965114465.1 uncultured Lachnospiraceae bacterium | reverse complement strand
TACATTTTATTACGGTCAGCGCAGTAAATGCGCAGACCTACCTGAACTGTTACAATGCACGTTACTTTTCACACCCATGCCAAAGTAGTGGAAATCATGCGCCAAAATGTTAAAAGCTTTCGCTTTTTTACTTTAGCATTTTGTGTGCAAAATCTGTTATAATTCACACCTCAGTAACCAATAAGCTAATAAAAACTGGCATGAGTGTGAATTGTAACTAATGCACTTGGTGCTACGCTCTCTTTCTTTGCAAATTTATCAACAAATCCCCCATTTTTGAAACAATACTGCAAACCCGGGATATTCTACCAACTTGTCCATATTTCCTTGCTCTAAGTCATAATAATACTTACCGCTTGCAATATCCTTTGACAAACTATCAATTGGAAAACCTGGTCTTCGGATACTACTATGTGGCTTGCTTGTAATTAAAAATTTTTCACCGAACAAACTCTCATCCATTGACTCATATACATGTGTTTTATCTATAATTAAACAGATTGCATTGATATACTGCGCCGTTAAATCGCCGTACTTTGCAGCCAAACCACCATAATAATCCCGCATTTCATCATCTGTTAACGTTTTTCCATGCACTGTCCGCACATGTACTCCTGGCTGCAATTCATCTGGAATCCCTTCTATGTAAAGACCTGAATCACAAGAAAACACAGGAATTTTATAATAGTTAAAATATGTCCATGCTTTCTGACGTGCATTTTCAAGCGGCGTTTTTCCATCTTCTGGCGCATTCGGAATTTCGCCCTCCATATCTTTTAGCCCGATAATCTCAATATTTAATTTGCTTAGATTTGCACGCATTGCTTGCAATTTTGCTGGGTTGCCTGTTCCATATAGTATCTTCATTTTGAAATTTACCTCCTTATATTGTCAAGTGATTTTTCTTTGTATTATCTGGCAAATTTTATAAAATTCTCCATTGCACAATAGATTCAAGCTTGTTACGTGGTCTAAAAGCGGGGGCTTCATCTGCATATCCCAATGCCAATGCTGCACATACTTCTCCATCTATTTTTGCCCATTTATTTAACTCATATTGTGCAAAATAGGTATTGCATATCCATAGACTTCCAAGCCCAAGTTCTGTTGCCGTTAATGTCATATTTTCTATTGCTGCACCAATGGATTGTGCATTACACAATTCAAAAACATGCTGTTCGGATGTTAAATTTTGCCCAATTTTAATTCCCATAGGATTTACAATTAAGATAATTACAGGTGCTTGTTCCATAATATCCGCCGTATGCTCTGCATCTTGCAAATAGACTGCATTTTCTGGCAACAACGGCGTGTGCTTTTCTCGTTCCAATCCTTCTCGCATTGCACGCAACAATTCCTCTTTTGCTTTTCCTGCTGTTACAATAAACCGCCATGGCTGGCGATTTTTCGCGGACGGTGCTAATATTCCAGCCCGCAAAATTTCTTCAATTATTGTACATGAAACCGGATTTCCCTTAAATTTGCGAATACTTCGCCGCTTAATAATTGCTTGAATCATTGCTATCCTCCTCGTATGCTCTTGCACGCATACCAATCAATCGTTTGAAAATAATTTTGCTAAAAATATTATTGAACCAACAAAAAACTACAAACAGGAACCAAAACCCACAACTTACATAATATGTTAATAACTACGAAAAAATAACAAGGAGCAGGATATTTATGCAGGAATGGACGATGCCGCAAATGCAAATGCCTTATATGGAGCAATTTCCAGTTGCAATGGCTTATGTACCTTGGCAGCGAAATTGCAATATGTACGAAAACCTTGATGAAGCCTACAAAACAGGCACAATTTTCCCTGAATTAAACAAACCGTTTATGGGAAGGAGATGCAGAGTATGAATATGGGATGTAATACATGCATGGACTCCTGTTCCGACAGGAAACGCCTATTAATGGAAATCGGTAAGGTTGATTTCGTATTGAAAGACTTAAACCTTTATCTGGATACACACCCTTACGACCAGCAGGCAATCGAAGCCTTCCGTCAGTACAATAACCTCAAAACCGCTTTGGTCAGAGAATACACGGAAAAATATGGCCCTATCGTGCTCAACTGTCTTGACAACAACGACCGCGAATGGAAATGGGCTTTACAGGACTGGCCTTGGGAAAGGGGGTATCATTAAATGTGGAATTATGAAAAAAGATTACAATTTCCAGTAAAAATTACACAAACCAACCCTGAAATTGCGCAGGTAATTATCTCGCAATACGGCGGGCCTGACGGAGAACTCAGTGCTTCCATGCGTTATCTTGCACAAAGATATACTATGCCATTCAATACCGTAACAGGTGTATTAACCGATATAGGTACGGAAGAACTTGCGCATTTTGAAATGATCTGTGCAATCGTTTACCAGCTTACAAGAGATTTAACACCAGAGCAAATTAAGGAATCTGGTTTTGACAAATACTATGTTGACCATACTCTTGCACTATGGCCGCAGGCAGCAGGCGGAATCCCATTTAATGCCTGTGAATTCCAGTCAAAGGGAGATGTCATTACGGATTTGATGGAGGATATGGCAGCAGAACAAAAAGCCCGCACCACATATGACAATATCCTCCGTCTTGTCAAAGATCCAGACGTTGCAGAACCAATTCGATTCCTACGTGCGCGAGAAATCGTTCATTTTCAGCGGTTTGGCGAAGCAAATCGTATAAAATGAAGTAAGTTCAAAAGCAGAGCAACATTTCTGCTGCCCTGCCGTCTGTTTTATATGTTACATTAATTCATTATTTCGGCTGTTTTCTGACCTCCTCTGGGTTCAACGTACAGAATACTGGTCCGCTTTTATTAGTATAGTACCAAAGCACATTCCCATTTATGACAAGCGGTTTGCAATCTGACAGTGGTGTATCAAAGGTGTATATGCCAGAAATGGGTTCGCCGTTTCCGTTGAGCAATATACTCTTCTGGACTGTTGATTTAACTGGCTTGTTGTTCTCTATAACTGAAACGGTTTCTGACCAGAGTAACATCAACTCATTACCATTTAATTTTACCAAATGGGGTGTGGTAACGACAGCTTCTGCAACCTTTTGAGGATTACCATTAGCATCCGTATATTCGATATATTTATGGTTTGTAATCCAATGTTCCGTAGTACCAGCTACTGAGAAATTATCTTTCTGCGTACTGGTTACAAAAATGTTACGTATTGTTCCTGTAGAGTACGGATTTGCCTTCTGATCTACCGAATTTCCGGCGGTCAGATAAGCAGTATCGGAAGCTTCAAAAGCTCCTACAGATACGCCTGTGTGTGCACCAGATCCACCCATTGGTAATACAGAAACAGCTTGATTACCGCCAAACGCATTTCCTTGATTTGCTTTTTTATTGTATTTCACCATAACGACAGAACGTGGGTAAGCATCCCCATGATCGACGGTTAACAGGTTGTTGTCGTCGTCAATCAGAATATATTGATTAAAGGAGTGACTTACATATCCGTTCCAGCCTAGATTATAAACACCTGTAAGCTGCTGCTGAACCTCCATTGTGGAAATCTGTATAGTCAAAGAAATATTTGCCTGATGCGTGTTATACATTTGATGACATGTGCGGACATACAGGATATCATCACACTCTACCATACGAAGACTTCCATTTTTAAATGGATCTAATGTATTCGCACCGAATAGGCGCGTGGCATCAATACGATTCCAATTCTTATCATACTTTATAATGCGCAGTATTTCTTGCGTATCATCTTTATTTGGATTTCTCTCTCCAAACGCAAGGAAATAATAATCTTTTCCTGCATAGAAACCACCAAATTTTGGCAGTTCCATCTTAATAATCTTTTGCGAGATAAACTGATAATCTGATGTATAGGATTCCACACAGACATTATTATTGCCTATATACTCTACGCGCACAAAGGTATTATCATCATTCTGGAACAAGTATGAGCGTATGTCTGAGCCTTCAAAATCACTATAATTGTGACCACCCATATTTGTAGATACCGCCGGCAAGGAGTCATCCATATCTTCTTCAGGGATTTCTGTCTTTAAGTTCTTTGTCACTTCTCCCTTAAAATCTCCAACGCCCTGTATTGTAACTGAAACCTGTTTGTTTCCCAGTTCACTCGAATTTATAATCGCGTAATCTGCAAATTCTTTCAGCTCCTTTTTGTTATAAGTCAATACAATTCTGCTCGGCTCTTTTTCGGTTGCTTTCGTTGCTTTAACAGAAACTTTTTTGATCTCCTGTGGTTCAATCTCAAACCTTACAGTAGTACTTCCGTTACAGTTATTGCCAATTCCCTTGATTGTCATTGACGCCGTCCCAGAATGGAAATTGTTAGAGTAGGTAACTGTATAGTCTTTGTTTAAAGCCAATTTTTTATTTCGTAATGTTTTTATTGTTATGGCAGGGGTTTGCGCCTTTCCATTAAAGGTTTTAGGAGATATATTTGCTATTATCACATGTTGCTTGTGTTTATCTGTTTCTTCAGTGTTATTAATATCTACCTTGCCAATATTAAAAGTACCTACAATTTTCCCCTTATATTGACCCTTTCCCGTAATAATCATTACTGCTGTTCCAGCGTTTGTATTATTTTGATACTTTACTTTGTAATCTTTATTATTTTTTAATTCAGTATCTCCTATTGTAAGTTTAACATTCCGTGAAATAGGCTTTCCAGTATATGTTGTATCTCCAGTAATCTCCACTTTGGCCGAATTAATATAATATTCCTTTTCGACATCATATACATTGAGTTTTACAGTGACAGTACCTGTATAGTTGGTGTTTGGCTTTGCTGTTAACGTTAGCTTCGCTTTTTTAGGATCGTTTGCGTCGGTATACTCAGCAATAAAGTTGCTGTTGTTTAACCGCATTGTTCCGTCATAAATAACGATTGTTGGAGTACCACTGTTAGTGAGTTTACTTCCTGTAATAACATTTAGTTTCTTGATGCTCTTGGGCGTAATTGTAAAAAAGATTTCTGCTAAACTTCCTGTATATTCTCCCTTTCCTGTAATCGTTACTGAAGCTTTCGTTGTATCTGTACTAGCATTAACATTATTTTCATATTTCAGAGTATAATCTCTGTCTTTTTTCAATGTAACTCGTTTCTTTCCATTATATATTGAAACATTTACATTTGGTTCATATGCCTTACCGTTATAAACTCTTGATTTAATATCTTTAACGATGGTCTGTGTTTCATCAGCAGTTAAATCAATTGGTGGTTCTATTATAAAGTATCTTGTTATACTTCCCGTATATTCTCCAGTTCCTGTAATTATTACAGAAGCTTTCGTAGTATCTGTACTAGGATTGATATTATCTTTGTACGTTATAGTATAATCTCTGTCTTTTTTGAGTGTAATTCGTTTCTTACCGTTGAATATGGAAACCGTTACACGGGGTTCATAAGGCGTACCATTATAACGTCTTGGTTTGATGTTATCTGTAACGATAGTCTGTGTTGCATCAGCAGTTAAATCAATTGGCGGTTCAATTGTAAAAGTTACGGTTTTTCTTCCCTTATATTTTCCAATACCTGTAATAATTGCCGAAGCCGTACCAGCGTTTACATTATTTCTGTATGTGAGTGTATAGTCCCTGTCCTTTTTGAGTGTAACGCGTTTCTTTCCATTGAATATGGAAACCGTTATACTGGGTTCATAGGGTTTACCGTTATATCGCCTTGGTTTGATATTATTTGTACTAAGCTGTGCTGATTCAAGACCTATATCGATACGCGTATCTTCTTCTCTTGCGCCTTGTGATGCACCCATACTGATCTCCGCGTCATCTGCCGAAATCCACTTGGCATACAGTACGATATCCTCTGTAACAATATCCTCTGTAAAATCCCATGTATTGATGCATTCTGCTTCCCGATACCATTCTGCAAAGATATATCCTTCTGCGGTTGGTGTTTCTGGCGCTGCAAATGTTTCACCATTATTTACAGTTATAGACTCAATTGGCGCTCCAATTCCTTGCAAATCAAAAGTAATCGTATTGGCTGTGTCGGTGGTTTGGGTTTCAGCCTCTCCTTCTGCCCATTTTGCATATAAAATGGTATCAGACAATACTGTATCTACTGCAAAATCCCACGCATTGATGCACTCGGATTCTTTAAACCACCCTTCAAATTGATATCCTTCAGCCATTGGTGCTTCTGGTGCTGTCAAAAGTTCACCAGTTTTTGCAGTCAAGGATTCGATAGAATTTCCATGTTCTTGCAGTTCAAAACTTACAGTATATACTGCTGCAGTAGGATCTTCTGTCCATTTTGCATAGAGCGTGATATCCGCTGTTACAGTATCCTTTTCAAAATCCCATATCGTTTCACATTCTGCCTCTTTGAACCAGCCATCCAATAAATAGCCTTCTTTGACAGGAGTTTCAGGTTGTTCAATTTTTTCATTTTCCTGTATTGACTGCGCTGGTACAATTGTTCCACCGTTAGACTCAAAGGTAATCGTATATCGCAAAGGTACATCTTCTTCAACAGTATATGTAAACGTAACAATTTCACTGTTTTCATATCCTTCTTTTGCAGCAAATGCTTTCACAGTGATATCTGCTTCAATCGAAATCGGTTCTGTATACAATGTACTGTCTAAAGTAGGCTCTGAACCATCAACCGTATAATAAACTGCAGCCTCCTCCTCACTTGTCAGCACCAATTTAGATTCCTTGGCAACCACTTCCCCAGAAGCGATGCTTGCTTTTGGTGTCGTAAGTTTTTCTTCCTCTTCTGTCAAAGAAAAGAATGTAACATCGTAGCTAAGATACGTTTCTTTATTGTTTGTAATTTCTACCTGAAAAGCATCCCCATCTACAAATTCTGTTATATCCTGCATATTGGGCTGGAAAATAATGCAGCCTTTCTGTCCGTAACTAGCATTATCCACATAAAATACTCCATCCGCAGATTCCTTTGCAAAAGTCCATTCTTTTCCGTCTGATTTTCTTGTTAATGTCACTTCAATATCTTTCGCTTCTAACTGCTCTCCCGTAGAAACAGACCAAGGATACGAAGCATCAAAATACTCTATTGGTGTATTCTGCGCCGGCCACGCAACACCAAATATCGCTTCGTTGTTTCCAGAACAATCTGTTGCGTACATTGCGCTGTATGTACCCTTACTGCCTTTTACTGCACCGAAACCAACTTTTCCCATAGAAGGATTTAATATCCATCTACGATATTCCAGACTAGATAGATTACTACTATCGTCACCTGCCATCCATGAATCAACAATGGTTTCATTTAATGGCTTCGCATCACTCTTATGATATGCAAGATTAGAATTTGAAGCGCCTTCTTGTCCTTGTTGATATAGTTCCTCTGAAATTCCGTCTGGCTGAGAAGGTTTATTACTTAATTCTCCATTGATATAATTGACAAGAGCCGCTGCTTGGCTGTACTGACTATACTCTTTGTCAAAAGTCACTTCATAAGGCAGACCTGCAATAAAGCGAATTTGATTGATTATTGCCGCCGCAGACGCTAAAGTAGCATCCGAAAGAACGCCTGCTTTATATGGTGCAGTAACGCTAGGATCTTGCGCAAAAGTAACCTTATCTGCTTTTTCAGCTTTTTGCTGGTCTAAAAACGCTTTAATTTCGTCCGTTGAATGATAAGCGGCCTCTAGTTTTGTCGTCCGTTCTGTATCCGACGCATTCTCTATATTCTGATCTTCACTGCTGGTAATATCTTCTGTTTCGATTTCTGTGATTTCTTCTGTTTCAGATTCTGTAATTTCCTCTGTTTCGGTTATTGTAGTATCTTGAGTTGCACTTTCTTCCGTTGTAATTTCTTCATTGGATTCTTGTTTACTAGAAGGTTCTTCCGTCGAAGTTTCTATTATGGAAGATTCCTCCGTTGAAGTTTTTTCTGTTTCTACAGTATCATTCTCTATTTCACGCTCTTCTGTTTGCGTTTCATCTTTGGTACTGCTATCAACATTTGTGTCAGATTCTTTACTCTCAGATGTAGATAATTTCTCACTTTCCTGCGATGTAGTATTCTCTGCTGTTTCTTCTGTTTGCACAATTGTACTCTCTGAACTAGCAGAGTTTTCTGCAACGGACGTTTCTACTTCTTCAGCATAAACCAACGTCAACGCAGAAAGATTCCCAGTGTTAAACACCATTGCTGCCGATAACAGCATACATAATAATTTTTTCTTCATATTAAAAGTCCCTCTATTTTTTGAAAATATATTTTTGTGTTACAAGATTAACCTATCTCTATCCCTCCTATCTCAAAACACAATTACAGATTCCCAACTTACTTACGGGATTTGCTGTAATGCAAACCATTTTTATGTACTTTTTTAAGTAAAACAAACAATACGCCACTGCATAAATAAATTCAAGAACTCAATTCCTTACTTATTATGCGGGACGTATTCTACATTAGCAACCAATTTTTATATACTTTTTGCACAAATATATAAAGTTGCATATTAAGATCATATTAACACATTATTCCAATAATTTCTAGCCATATTTGCATATATTGGAAAGTATTTGTAATAATTGGTTACTTTTCACACCCACGCCAAAGTAGTGGGAATTATGCGCCAAAATGCT
>CBCOYO010000145.1:0-8621 GCA_965114465.1 uncultured Lachnospiraceae bacterium | reverse complement strand
ACTTTAGCATTTTGTGTGCAAAATCTGTTATAATTCACACCTCAGTAACCTATAAGCTGATAAAGACTGGCAAGGGTGTGAATTGCAATCAATTCGCTTCACGAACACACTTTTTGTGAAAAATTACTTGATTTTCGTAAATTATCGTTATATAATTACCAAGTAAACAAAAATAGAAAATTCTTCGGGGTTGGGTGAAATTCCCTACCGGCGGTATAGTCCGCGACCCGCGTTTCGTTTTATATAGGAGTTGTCTTTATCCCTGATAAAACACGGAAATCGGTTGATATGGCGAGATTCCATAACCGACAGTAAAGTCTGGATGAGAGAAGAAATGCCTTGTATTCGTTTTTATAGTGGTGTTTTGCATGCAGTACCCCCGAATATTTCGATATTCGGGGATTTTTATGCACACGGGCACTCAAAGGAAGATTGTTAGCATAGCTGACGAGTGCCCGGCGCGCGAGTAGAAGAGAATGTCATTCCCCTACTCGATTGCGTAGATCCGTGTAGAGGAAATAGTAACAGTTCGATGGGTTATCTGAACTGTTACAGGAAATAAGCCTCTAAGGCGGTACACAGATGAAAATACCATAAAAACTGAATAATGTATTTGCATCAAAACTGCTGCACGAACCTACAGGCAGACTAAGAAGAATTTCCTGCGTTCAAAAAGGAGATTAAAATGAATAACGAATTAGTCAAAAGTATTGTCGAAAATGTAACCTTTGTGCTTGAGTTTTTAGGAATCGTAGCAGTCCTAGTCTTAGCGGCGGTTGTTGCGGAGCGTGTAATCGCGAAAAAGAATGGTCTAAGCGGCAAGCTTCTTACAACACGTAAGATTGCTATGATAGGTATGTTTTCTGCGGTAGCAGGGATATTGATGCTGTTTGAAATACCCATGCCGTTTGCGCCGTTTTTCTATAAAATCGACGCCAGCGAACTTCCGGTGTTATTATGCGGTTTTGCCTTTGGGCCAGTTGCAGGCGTGCTTACAGAGTTTGTCAAGATTATTATAAAACTGCTGTTTAAGCCCACATCAACGGCATTTGTAGGCGAACTTGCCAATTTCTGTGTTGGCTGTTCCATGATATTGCCAGCAACGATTATTTATCATATCCGCAAGAAAAAAAGCACAGCGATTGCTGGATGTACTATCGGAACTTTAGTAATGACTATATTTGGAACTTTGTTTAATGCAGTTTATTTGCTGCCAACCTTCGCGGTAATGTACGGAATGCCGCTGGAGGCACTGATTGGTTTGGGAACGGAGTTAAATCCCAATGTAACCAATGTACTTACCTTTGTAGCGTTTTGCGTAGCACCGTTGAATTTAATTAAAGGTGCAGGTGTTTCTGTACTGGCTTTTGTGCTTTACAAGCCGCTCAGTCCGATTCTGAAAGCATCATATGAGATGGAATCAGAAAAAGTGGATTACATCAATTAGTTTTGCATATATAAGTTCCACTTATATATAAATCCTCATAAAGCATTTTCCATTTTTATGGAAAGTGCTTTTTTCTTTTATGCACACGTCGATGCAGAGAAATTATGCTGTTCCGCCGATCCCAATTATTAAGAAAAATGTAAAATTTTCTAAATATGTACTGTAACCTAAAGACAAATAAATATAATAGTGATATGATTATCCATGTAAAAAATGATAAATATTTTTACAAAACGAAATACAGGGAGGAATATGAAATAAGACGGTATGGAGAATATTTTAATCGAAATCAAGGATATGACCAAGGTCTATAATCCGGGAGAAAACGAGGTTCGTGCCCTTGACGGAATCGACTTGCAGATACGCGAGAAAGAATTTGTAGCGATTATCGGGCATTCCGGTTCTGGGAAATCTACGCTGATGAATATGCTGGGATGTCTTGACGTACCAAGCAGCGGCACTTATATGCTGCACAATATTGACGTGTCAGATTTGGAGGATGACGAACTGTCCGATGTGCGCAATCGGGAAATTGGCTTTATTTTCCAAGGCTTTAACCTGATTCAAAATTTAACTGCTGTAGAGAATGTCACGCTGCCGCTAATCTATCGCGGTGTTGGGAAAAAGGAGCGCAACGAACTGGCACTGAATGCGCTGGAAAAAGTTGGATTATCCCATCGTTTGGAACATAGACCAGCACAAATGTCAGGTGGGCAGCAGCAACGTGTAGCGATTGCAAGAGCCATTGCACAAGCCCCGCCGATTATTCTTGCTGATGAGCCGACGGGAAATCTCGACTCCAATTCCACGAAGGAGATAATGCAGATATTGCGGGAATTGCACGGCGAAGGCAGAACCGTGATTTTGATAACACATGACAACGAAATCGCCGAACAGGCGGATAGAGTTATTAAAATTAGCGACGGCAAAATCGTATCGGATACAGGCACGGCGCAGGTCTAGAAAGGAGAACTATGAGTAAGAAAGATAAAAAAGAACTAACACAAGAAAACGGGGTAAGACCCAGAAAGCGCAAGAAAAAATGGCTAAAATTTGCAATTCCGGCAGCGATTGTTGTGGTTGTAATAGTAGTGGTTAAAAATTCTATGGGAGGAGGAACAACAGCAATTCCTGTTTATACCAGCCAAGTAACAAAAGGTGATATCAGTACAGAACTAAACACCAGCGGTACTGTAAAAGCCGAGAATACCAAAACCTTTTTCGCACCAGCAAGCGCACGGGTGGAAGGAATAGAAGTGAGCTTGGGAGATGTAGTTAAGGCAGGGGATGTGCTGTTATGCTTTGACGAGGAAGCAGTGGCATACGCAAAACGCCAAAGCGAGTTGGAGAATGCTATTAATTCTGCAGATTACAATTCCAATGTACATAACAACAATGAACAGCGCAGCAAACTAGAAAAAGCGCAGGCAGAGATTGCAGAGTGTGAGGCAGCAATTGACAATTATGAGAAATATATCGACGACTTAACCAATGGTATTACGGATATGAATGCACTGAAAAAGGCAGATTTATATGCAGAGATTTACAGTGTGGAGAAACAGCTTAACAACTATGAACTTGCGATGCAAGTACCTACAGAGGATATGGATTTTGAGGATATCTTAAGGCGCAAGACCGATAAACAAAACGAACTCAATAAACTGCAAAATGAATTAAATATGCTCTCTGATTATAAGACAGATTATGGCTGGGAAGATATGCTCACACAGGCAAAAAAGGACTTGGCAGACTACGAAACAAGGCTTTCTGAGGCAAAGAGCGACAAGGCAAGCGCCGAAGCAGCAATTGTGGACGGCAATAAATTAACTGGCTTCCAGTTAAATCGTGAGAAGTCACAGCTTGTATCTGAAGATGCCGGAAAGAAATATGATGAAGCGTTAAATGGCATTGTTGCAGAGTTTGACGGTGTTGTATCGTCGTTAGATGTTGTGGAGGGCGCTACCGTGCAGGAGGGCGCACAGTTAATGGTATTAGAGAGTTTTGATCAGATCTGTGTTGAGTTTCAAGCATCAAAATATGATTTGGAAGTGTTAAAAGAAGGGCAGACTGCGGAGGTGGAAATATCCGGCAAAACCTATAACGGCACAGTATCCAAAATCAATCATATGGCACAGGAGAACGCCTCTGGCGCTCCAATGGTAGGTGCAAAAATCCATATCGAGAACCCCGATAATAATATTTATCTAGGAATTGAGGCAAAACTAAAAATTTTAACAGCAAGCGAATCGGATGTCCTTTTAGTACCAGTAGAATCAGTTAATATTGACAACGAAGGTGAATTTTGCTTTGCTATCGAAAATGGCGTGCTTGTACGCAAACCGATTCAGTCTGGTATTTCGTCGGATATCTATGTACAGGTAAAAGACGGGCTTTCAGAAGGGGACGAGATTGTTACCTCCTCTTATATGGGAATGGATATTTCAGAAGGAATGGCAGTAACTCCTATGCCTTCCAATTAACACGGAGGAAGCATATGACAAAATTAGTGGAATATATTAAAATCGCCCTAATGAATATCCAAAGCAACAAAGGGCGCTCTTTCCTGACAATGCTTGGCATTATTATCGGTATTTCCTCCGTAATCTTAATTGTTTCGGCAGGAAACGGCATTAAAAGCGGCATCAGCGGACAGCTTGATGAACTGGTAGGCGGATATGTGTTGATTTATACCGATACGCAGGGCGAAAACGGCAATATTATCCAATTTACGGACAGTGATTTAGATATGATTATTGAGAAAGTAGATCATATAAAAGGTGCTACAGATATGTGGATGTTTGGCACTGCAAGCGCACAGAGCGGAAAGGGGACATTTACTGCTGCGCCGACGTTTGGCAATGAATCCATGCAGTTTTACAATACAACGCCTATGATTCGTGGGCGGTATTTTACAAAAAATGAATGCTTAAGTGGCAGTAAAGTGTGCGTTATTACAGAGAAAAGTGCCAAAAAATTATTTGGCTCTTCCGACGTTCTTGGTATGGAGGTCAGTATGAACCTTTATGGGATTACACAGGACTATACCATTATTGGAATACGTAAAGACAGTGATTCCGCCGTAAAAGGTATGGTATTTAACTCTGCGGAGGTGGAGATGGAAATTCCGTTAACGGTACTTGAGAATGTTTACGGCTATTATACAGAGAAATTTACCTCATTTTATGTCTTCTGCGATTCCTCAGAATATGTCCAGAGCGTATCCAAGCAGGTAATTAATTTACTGGAAGCCAAGTATAATGTGCGTGGCAGAGATTATATCCAAGTACAAGATATGGCAAGCCAGGTAGATATGATAAGCGACGTACTAAATTATGTTACAATATTCGTTATGCTGGTGGCAGCAATTGCGTTGATTGTCGGCGGAATCGGCGTTATGAATATTATGCTGGTATCCGTTACGGAACGTACTAAAGAAATCGGTATTCGCAAAGCCCTCGGCGCAAGAACAGGCTCTATTTTATTTCAATTTCTAATGGAAGCTGTGATTATAACGCTGATCGGCGGCTTTGTAGGAATTATCCTCGGTGTGCTCGGCGCAAGAGGTGTATGCAGCATTGTAGGCGCAATGGGAATGGGCAGCATTCAGGCAGTGATAGACCCGCAGGTCGTGCTTGCCGCAACCGCCTTTTCGTCCCTAATAGGAATATTTTTCGGCATTTATCCTGCAAGAAAAGCGGCAAAGCTTAGCCCGATTGAAGCATTAAGACATGAATAATACTTGCACTTTCTAAACTTTTTGGTATACTGTTACTAGAGAGTGTTTGATTAAAGCACCTGTATAGATTATAGGTGCTTCTTCATTATTTTTACACTGTTATACGAAGCATCGAAAAGACTGACACAAAGTATAACAATATGCACACAGCCGCACAAAGGAAAATTGCCGTTTTGCGGCGTACGGTTGGCGCAACTGAACGGCAAATTTCTTTGCCGTTTAGTATATATTTGAAAAAGGCAGGATAAACCCAATGGAATTAGAATTTGACGTAAAGGTAACAGCAGGGGCGCTATATGACTATTTGCTCTATCATACTTACACAAGCTTTTCTGGAATGCTTGGAACAATTGCAGGTGTGCTTATACTGATAGTATTTGCATCGACAAAATACCCTATCTATTTGATTGCAGGTACCGTTTTAATTGCATACTTGCCTTGCACACTTTTTGTGCGTGCTAATAAGCAAATTGTAAACACGCCGGCATTTAAAAAGCCTTTGCACTATCAAATGACTGACGAAGGCATCTGCGTTTCACAGGGAGAAACCAAAGAAAATCAAAGTTGGGGGGACTGCGTCAAAGCAGTATCCACAGGAAAAAGCATTATATTATATACTTCAAGGACAACCGCTTCCATTTTTCCAAAAAAAGATTTAGGTGAAAAAAAAGACCCATTGATTCAGATGATTTCTACACATATGCCGCCTAAAAAAGTGAAAATCCGGTTTTAATGTCAGTTGGAAAGGTAACGTATGAGTGCACAAAACAATATTAATTATAATACAGTTAGAACGGAATCGGAAAAGATTACTTATCTTGAAACAACAACGCCACAGCAAACATTTGCCATTGGGCAAGAACTTGGACGCAAGGCGGCAGCAGGTGAAATCTATACGCTGACAGGAGATTTAGGCGTTGGCAAAACCGTATTTACACAGGGGATTGCAGCAGGGCTTGGCATTGTAGAACCTGTAAACAGCCCTACGTTTACCATTGTACAGATTTATGAGGAGGGCAGGCTGCCCTTGTATCATTTTGATACATACCGCATTGTGGATATTGCGGAGATGGACGAGATTGGCTATGAAGACTATTTTTATGGTGATGGAGTATGTATTATTGAGTGGGCTGAATTAATTTGTGAATTAATTCCGGATACCGCAGTGCGAATTACCATAGAGAAAGATCTAGAAAAAGGCTTTGACTACCGCAAAATAACAATAGAACAATAATCGCAACGATAACCGTATATAAAATATTTATAAATAAAATATAAAAATAGATTAAAAAGATAAATTATACTGCTTAACAGTTAAAATTCCCCAGTAACCTAACTACATAACGCCAGCCATATACGTTTAACCAGTACAGTACGGTAAATTTTGGTGTTATGTAGTATAATAAAATAAAATAGTACAAATAAAAAATCAACAAAACGAGGTGTGACAATGAAGCTTCTTGCACTTGACAGTTCTGGTCTAGTGGCGTCAGTAGCAGTAATGGAGGATGATACATTAATAGCGGAATATACGATAAATCATAAGAAGACGCATTCACAGACGCTGCTTCCCATGCTTGACGAGATAAAGCATTTGATAGATCTTGATATAAAAACAATAGATGCCGTTGCTGTTGCCGCTGGGCCGGGTTCTTTTACTGGTCTGCGAATCGGCTCTGCCACAGCAAAAGGGATTGCGCTTGCACAGAATATTCCTATTATTCCCGTGCCAACAGTCGATGCACTGGCATATAATCTATATGGAACAGAAAAAATTATCTGCCCCATAATGGACGCGCGCAGAAACCAAGTCTATACAGGATTATATACGTTTGAAAGTGTACAGGAAACAGCAGCTCCCGATACACTTGTATCCTTGCTGCCACAGTGTGCACTAGATATCGCCGAGATATGTGAAAAAATCAATGCACTTGGACGTGCAGTTGTTTTTTTGGGAGATGGTGTACCAGTATATCAGCAACAGATAAAAAATGATATGAAAATGCCATACCATTTTGCACCCGCAAGCTGTAACCGTCAGCATGCTGCAAGTGTGGCAGCATTAGGTGCTTGTCTTTATGCCAAAGGGGTCTACCAAACTGCGGCAGAACACGCGCCGGAATATTTAAGACAGTCACAAGCAGAACGAGAACGAAATGAAAGTAAGAATCATAAAGCCTGAAAATATTTAGATGGATGCTGGTAAATGTTTTAACAGGAGATTATTAATGAAATATCAAATACGCGAAATGTGTAAGGAAGATTTAGAAGCTGTAACGGCATTAGAAGCCGCGTGTTTTTCAATGCCTTGGAAATATCACGACTTCGAAAATATTTTATCTGATCCGAAATGCATTTACCTTGTCGCAGTGCTGGAAACTGAAAAACGAGATGCGCAGCGACCCGCAGTAATTGGCGGCTGTCTGCTAACCGATACCATAGGCGAGGGGGATATTTCCAATGTCGCTGTACACGCTGACTTTCGCAAAAACTATATAGCAACGGCGTTATTACAGGCGTTGCTTGCAATAGGAAAAACTGAGAGGAAAATTAAAGTATTTACGTTAGAAGTACGAAGCCAGAATTCGGCAGCAATTGGTCTGTATCAGAAATTAGGCTTTATTTCTGTGGGAATCCGTCCTCGTTTTTATGAAAAACCAAAGGACGATGCACTGATAATGAAATTTTACATAGAATCCGAAAGGCAGGAAAACAATGCTTGATATATGTTTACTTGGAACAGGCGGAATGATGCCGCTTCCGTACCGTTGGCTGACTGCGTTGATGGCGCGGTTTAATGGTACTAGTATTTTAATTGACTGCGGCGAAGGCACGCAGATTGCGATGAAAGAAAAGGGTTGGAGTCCCAAACCTATTGATATTATGTGTTTCACACACTACCATGCTGACCATATTTCAGGGCTTCCTGGTATGCTTTTAACAATGGGAAATGCGGAGAAAACGTCGCCGCTTTTTATAATCGGCCCTAAAGGGCTTGCACGGGTGGTAAACGCTTTAAGAGTGGTAGCACCAGAACTCCCATTTGAAATAAATTACCTAGAAATTACAGAAGCAGAACAGACATTTGAATTTGATGGCTTTTGTATTGAAGCATTTCGTGTGAATCATAATGTATTGTGTTATGGTTATAATATTGTGGTTTCCCGAAAAGGCAAGTTTCAGCTTGACAAAGCACTTGCGCTGGGGCTTGACCGAAAATATTGGAGTCGATTGCAAAAAGGAGAGATTATCGAACTTCCCGAGGGCATTTATACGCCAGAAATGGTACTTGGAGAGGCGCGCAAAGGGTTAAAAGTTACGTATTGTACAGATTCAAGGCCAACAGAAGGCATTATAAAAAATGCTGCAGGCGCCGATTTATTTATTTGTGAAGGAATGTATGGCGAGCCAGATAAAAAGGAAAAAGCCAAAGAATAT
>CBCOYO010000144.1:0-8668 GCA_965114465.1 uncultured Lachnospiraceae bacterium | reverse complement strand
AAATTGGATATTCAGCCGATAGCGACAGTTTGGGGGATAGGGTACAAATGGGAATGAAAAAAACAACGTCACTAAAAGCGTCTTTCTGGAGATTTTTATGGATGCTGCTGATTGGGCTGATGGGTTCGGTAGCTGTTCCATTCAGCCTTATTCTTGTCGGAACTAGTACGGGCTTTATCACATATGCAGATTCTTCAGAACACAGCGTAAAAAATCTTGCTCCTATTATCGCCGCAACGCCGGATTTAACAGATGTACAGCTTCCTTTGGGGTGCAAGTACCTAATACTGGATAAGAATTATCAAATGAGGAAAACGACTTTAGAGGGTAACGACTTAGACAGGGCTATGGAGTATGCCCTATCTGGAAAGATAAACGAAAACCTCAACAAGCAGTATCTGTTTGTTACCCGTGAAAATGAATATGTGGTGCTTCAATATTACATTGGCTCACAGTTTACAAATGAATGGTTCTATCATCATTTTCCCTCACCGGAAATTCTGCTATATATCCTCATGGGGATAAACTGTATCGCGGTCTGCGTGATATTAACAGCGCAGTTTGCAAAATATATGCGGGCGCAGCTCTTCCCACTTTTTGAAGCAACAGAAAAAGTGGCAGAACAAGATCTTGATTTTGAGGTAGGACACTCAAAAATCAAAGAGTTTGAAGAGGTGTTACATTCTTTCTCTGATATGAAAAACAATCTGAAATCCTCTTTAGAGAAACAATGGCGCACAGAGCAATTGCAAAGGGAACAGATAGCGGCACTTGCCCACGATTTGAAAACGCCTTTAACTGTCATTCAGGGAAATATTGATTTGATAAATGAGACAGAGCTTGACGACGAACAGCGGTTATATGCGGGGTATATTACGGAAAGTTCCGGGCAAATGGGCGTTTATATCAGGACGCTGATCGATATATCCCGGACAGCAGCCGGGTATCAACTTCATCTGGAAGAAATTGACATTGCTGATTATATGGAACAGATTGAAGCACAGGCAAATTCATTATGCCTTACAAAAGAAATCTGTCTGCATATGGAAACAGGAGCGGATTTGGGAACTTTCAAAGCGGATAAATTACTACTGGAACGGGCAATTATGAATGTGATAGGAAATGCGGTAGATTATTCTTCATCTAAGGGGGCAGTTTATGTAGCGGCGCAAAAAATAGACCAATTTTTGCAAATTTCTATCACAGATGAGGGAAGCGGCTTTACGCCGGAAGCCCTACATCACGCACAGGATCAATTCTTTATGGGGAATAAAAGCCGAACCTCTACGATGCACTTTGGTATGGGACTATATATTACAAGCAGCATTATCAAGCAGCATAATGGACAGCTTATATTGAAAAATTCTGATATGAAAAAGGGCGCACAGGTTCTTATAAAAATTCCATATTAGAAATTGGGCGGGGCTGTCACAATAAGCTTTGATGATACCAGATATGGTATAAATCTTAGCACAGCGTTAGACTATCTTGTATCCGTTTGTCTTAATGCAACAGCCCCCTTGTTTTTCAAAACTTTAACAAATCTTCAAATTTACAATCTACGATGATGTAAGCTTCCCAACAAAACTCAACAAACAATATCTTGTTTTTCCTTAATAATAATATGACAAAAACAGCAATCCCACAATCAGTTATATTATTTTACATATTATGATAGTACATTTCATCCCCCTTTTGAAATTAAAATACCACTCTCCCCAGTTCATTTCAAGTTCCATGTCGTGAAGTGTAATATTTTGTCGTAAGTGTATTTATCCTGTGCTTCGATATATTGAATCTTTTTCACCGGCAGGCAAAGTGACATTCCATTTTCCTCTATCTCCAATACCTCACCACAAATATCCGAGAGCGTTTCTTCCAAAACACTCCATAATTCTTTTTGCTTTAATGGCTTAACAAGAAAACGGACAACATTTTTACCAAATGCCTCCATTGCCCGCTCTTGATGACTTGTCATAAAAATAATCCTTGTCTGTTTTCGATGTGTTATAAAATAATCCTTAACGCTGATACCATCCAGATCCGGCATTTCAATATCCAGAAACAAAATATCAAAATCCTTATCCGATGCAATTAATTCTCTGCCTGACAAAAATATAGAAATATCCACTGAGAGCTCCACAGAACTATCTATAACTGCATTTGTTGCACATGAATCTTTATTTTTCCCTGAAAAAAAAGCCTTGCACGCCGCTTCTGTACTCTCTCTATAAATAGGTTCATCATCACATATCGCTAGTTTAATTTCTACTGCCATTATCTTTCTTTTTCCTTTCCTAAAACGTACAAAAGAGCCCATTGCCATAAACAACAGACTCCTTTCATTCAACCTTACAAAATTTATTATAAGTTATTTTTTCCTGCATTTCATTGGGTCATATATTAAAGAAACCGTTCCCTGCGCAAAATCCATCATAATTTTACAATACCTAGTAATATAATATCATACTATGTTTTCGAATACAATTGTTAATCTTATTTTGCGTAGAATTTTACGTACAATAGCATTACTTTTCACACCCACGCCAAAGTAGTGGAAATTATGTGCCAAAATGCAAAAGCTTTCGCTTTTTTGCTTTAGGAACTGTAGAAAAATAAGTGACACATCTTGCTTGTCTATTTCACCAATCTTGCAGGAGAAAAAGCCTCGCCGTAGCCCGCTACGCCTACGTTTTTTCTCCTACAATCTTGAAGAAATATCCTGTGCAATCTGAGCACTTATTTTCCTACATTTTCTTAGATTTATAATATAGCGAATCTAAAAATCTTTTCCCCCAATCGAATTTAATTGACTCACATATATAATACATATATAATAATCTCATACCCAAAAGAAAGAGAACCAAAAATAACCCTGTGTAATATATACTCACGACCGTTAAGATTTTCCAATTTCTGCACAGTCCCTATTGCATAAGCGGGCAATACGTGCTGTGCAGAAAGGAAAATCTAATCGCTCGTGAGTATAAAAGGAATTAAATGGATATTTGAAACAAAGGAAAATGGCAGAGAACAAATATAGTTATATAGAAAGGAATTAAAAATATGGCATCAGCATTATCTAAAATTGAAACAGAAACTTATACTGAAGAAGATTATTACAGCCTTGGCGAAGATATTCGGGCAGAACTCATTAATGGGCAGTTCTACTATATGGCAGCGCCCTCTCGGATTCATCAGGAAATACTATCAGAACTTCATACCATTATAAACAATTACATTAAATCAAAAGGCGGCGCTTGCAAGATCTACCCTGCTCCATTTGCCGTGAAATTATTTTATGACAAATCAAATATCGTAGAACCTGATATCAGTGTTATATGTGATCGTGATAAACTTACAAACAAAGGCTGCTTAGGCGCTCCTGACTGGATTATCGAGATCGTTTCACCCTCCGATCCCAAACACGACTATATTACGAAGCTGAACCTGTACAACAACGCAGGTGTCCGTGAATATTGGATTGTCGATCCTATGTACAACAGAGTTTATGTTTACTGTTTGGAAACTGATAATTTTTACGTTAATAATTATTTCTTCCATGACACTATTAAAGTATGTATATTTGAGGATCTGCATATCGACTTTTCTAAATTGGATATAGAAATCGAGTAGAGAAGATTCATCTTCTTTATGAATAGGGTTTTCTACTCGTACGCCGCCTATGCGACATGCAATGGCATATTTCCTCTGCATAGGCAGCAGCGCTGTACCTAATAATGCTTATCTTTCTGTCTGCGGCAAAACAACGCAAAACCTTGTCCCAATCCCTTCACGGCTGGTAATTTCAAAATGCCCTTGGTGACGCTCCACAATCCACTTGGCTATAGAAAGCCCTAGTCCAGTTCCGCCTGTGTTACTATTTCGCACTGCGTCGGCGCGGAAAAAGCGGTCAAATACGTGTTCTACATCCTGCTGTGCCATACCGATACCATTATCCTGTATTACAAAAAAAGCTGTGCCGTCTGCTCTGCTGCCTACACGGATTATAATCTCTTCTTTTTCAGCAGTATATTTTGCCGCATTATCAATTAAAATACGCGCCGATTGTTTTAGCATATCGCTGTCACAAAAGACTTCGGTGCGCCCTTGTTCTTCGAAACTGTAGTGATGTTTTTCATCTATCATCAGCGATTCCTCGTAAACCTCCTTTAAAATATCATTCAGGCAGTGCTGTTTGATGTCAAGGCTCTGGCGGTTAGAGTCCCCTCTTGCGAGAAATAAAAGCTGCTCTACCAATTTTTGCATATGGTTGGCTTCATTTTGAATTGCCTCGATTGATTCCGCAAGGATTGCCTCGTCATCTTTTCCCCAGCGGTCAAGCATATTAATATAGCCCTGAATCACCGCTATCGGCGTGCGCAGTTCATGGGAAGCATCCGATACAAACTGCGCCTGCTGTTTGTAAGAAATGCGGATGCGCTCTAATAAATTATTTAATGCCGTTTCAATTCCGCGCAGCTCCTTGTCATGCATATGAATCCCATCATCAATTGCTTCTACTTTTAGATTGGAAATTGCGTCCTCTAAATTGTGGTATTTTGTTTCGTCAAACGCTAAGTTACTTAGTTCCTGCGCTTTTGCTGCAATTTCATTTAACGGCTTTAACTGCCTGCGTACCTGTCTAGCACCGTACAACGCCATACCTTGCAAATGCACTAGCTGTACAACAACTACAACTAAGCCTGCCATTAAAAACAGACGCAGCCAAAATCCGATTTCAATTTCATATAAAATATCATTCTTTGTCGTTCCTACTTGATAATAAATCTTTGCTTTCCAAAATTGCTTCCAGCGAGGCTGCTGGTTATTTTGCTGCTTTTGTGCCGATTCTGCCAAATCGTTTGTTTCTTCTGACAGTTTTTCCCATACAAATGTTCGATATCGTAGTGTACACGTTCCTGTCATCGTTACATCGAGTCCATAAAAAAATATAATGCCAAGCAGTACGCATATTAAAATATCAATCTGCAAATACGCACCAAACCGCTGCCATATACGCCGCACATTAATTTCATACGCTATCGAAGTCACTTTAATATTATCTGCTTTCTTTTTCTCATTTTTGAATTCTATATTTTTACTCACTTCACATCATCCTTTATGCAATACCCCACACCCCGCACAGTTTGAATAAGCTTTATATGATATACATTGTCCAATTTACTGCGCAAATACCGCACGTATACATCAATAATATTAGTTTCCCCCATATAATCATATCCACAAACTTTTTCCATCAGCGTATCACGTGATACCACAATATTTTTGTTTTCCAGCAGCACACGCAGCAGTTCAAATTCCCTATGCGTCAATTCCACCAGTTCAGAGCCGTAATGTACTTCGTAACGCTTCACATCCATTGTAAGTTCTCCGCAGGTCAGCAGATTTTTGTCGCTGCTTATGCTGCCTGACCGTTTTTTCAAGATTAGCCGTATCCTTGCCAGCAGTTCTTCAATGGCAAAGGGCTTTGTCATATAATCGTCAGCACCACCATCTAATCCTGCCACTTTATCCATTACTGCATCCCGCGCTGTTAGCAGAATTACTGGGATATCAGAGTTTTTCCGCAGCCTGCGCAGTACCTCGAAACCGTTTAATTCCGGAAGCATAACATCCAAAACCATTAAATCCGCCTGTCCGCTTTGTCCCTTTTCTAATCCCTCTCTTCCGTTTGCTGCCTTTAATACTTGATATCCCTCATGGCGCAGTTCCAATTCGAGAAAGCGTGCGATTTTTTCTTCATCTTCAACAATTAATATTGTTGCTGCCATAAATCCCCCTCCATATATAAATATTTACTAACAATTCCATTTTCAATATATTTAAACCCTAAAATCCATTTTTACATGGAAAATAAGCATTCCGGAATTACTTCCTAATGCTTATCTCCTGCTTCTGCAATATTATCTTTTATCGTTCTTCTGTATTGGATGTTTGGTTAAACTCATTCTTAATGCTCTCTGCAGCGTCTGCTACATTATCCATAGCCTTATTAATATCCACCGAAACGATATCCGGCCCTGCGAAATGGTAACGCATATTGAAGAACAGTCCGACTACCATAAGCGGCAGCACTACCCAGAAAGCAAAAAACAACATCACAACTAATAACGTAATTGGCACTCTAAAAATCTCGTGATTGTCCTGTTCCACACAGAAACTATTGTTGTTGCCCTTGTTAATCCAGCGGATACACCAACTGCAAAACCGCTTGATTGCATCTCCAAACGTTTCTTTGTCTTCTGGCTCTGATTCCATATCGACTGTTTTCTTCTCAAACTGTGTGGAAAAACTAGAATGTTCTGGCCCGTGCACTTTACCGTTCTGTTCCAGATAAATCATTGCTTCGAGAATGTCCCAGTCACTGTTTTCCAGCGCTCGTTTTGCCTCCTCATATGTTACATTTGCCTTTTCTTTTAATTTTTCTACCTTTTCAAAATTATCCATATTTTTCTCCTTTCTAAACATATGTTGCACAATTTTTACGCATATTTCATGTATTTTTTCGCATATCTTTTATTTTTTAATGTTTTATAGATATCTTACACATTTCTTATGCCGATATTGCACTTTATGCTCTTACTATACTCTGGATATTTTTTATTTTGTTTCCTTTGATGATACTATCATACTAGATAAACATTAAATAGAAATGCAGCAAAGATTAAAAATAGATTAAAATTAATTTAACCGTCTGATACTTTCCAACGAACTATCAGACGGTCAAATATATATACACTTATGTATACTGAACGGCAAAAAAATTTGCTGTTCGATTACGCCAGCCGCACGCCGCAATTTTTCTATGTGTTGCTGTATGCATATTATTATACTTAGGAACTGTCTTTTCGACGCTTAGCATAATAGAGAATGTAACAACACACACAATTCTTACAATTTCGCCGCCTGTGCAAGCAGTTGTACACAGCGCTCTAAGCCAAGCTTCCCGCTGTCAAGACAAAGTTCAAAATATTTTGGGTTTCCCCACTCCCATTTCGTAACAGAATTATAGAATCCGTTTCTGCGCTTATCAATTTTCTTTAATACGCTCTCTGCCTCAGATTCCTTAATGCCCTCTTTGTCTATTGCCCTTTTCATACGTGTCTGAATATCTGCATGGATAAACACCCGCAGGCAGTCCTCACGCTCCTTTAAAATATGCCCTGCTGCACGCCCTACGATAACACAGCCGCCTTCTTCCGCAGCGCGCTCAATAATGCTCTTTTCCTCAGCAAACAATTTTTCTGCCATAGGTAAATGCTTATCATTGGAATTGCCGCCAAACGGTGTCTTAGAAAGATTAAAAATCAAACTTCCTGAACTTGTTTCCTCCAAATTTTCAATGTAGATAGGCGGCGTTTTTAAATTCGTAGCAGCCTCATGCAGAATATTGTGATCAAACAGCTTATACCCCAATTCCTCTGCCAGCTTTCTCCCGATTTCATTTCCTCCACTTGCGTATTGACGCTCAATTGTAATAACACGATACATACCAACCCACTCCTTTCCTACAGAATCCGTATTGTGTTGCTACGGATTTCTATAATTTACATTATACCATGTTTTTGTCTTCCATTAAACACTTTTTTACAAATTTTGCTGTGACGTCTTTGCTTCTACTCCCATATACTCCCGAATTAATGGCGGTATCTGTGACAGCATATTGTCGACATCCTCAAACATAGCACTCTTTGTTGTTCCAAGACTGTTCGCATAGTTAATATGACGCACCACTTCCTGATACTGTGTTTTTGTCTGATCAAAATACCCACATAATGCTTCCAAAGAAGTTTTCGAATCATCAATTACACCTGATATTTCTGTCTGCACCGTTGATGCACCCTCGGCTGCCTGCGTAATCTGATCAAACACATTGTATGTTTCATCTACCTTATTTAGACTTTGCTCCAGCGCTTGCAATGAATTATTAATACTTAAGTTTAATTTATCCGTTCCTTGTTCTACATCATTGATACCAACATCCACCGCTCCAACTAAACTTTTAATTTCATCTGCCAGATGCTTTACCTCCTCCGCAACAACGGCAAAGCCTCTGCCCTGTTCGCCTGCCCTTGCTGCTTCAATCGAAGCGTTTAATGCAAGAATATTGGTCTGATTCGCAATGGCTACAATCTTACTAGTACATGACTTTATCTCTTTTACTGACGCTTGAAAATCCTCAAATGTACTTTCCATCTCACCAAAATACGATTTCACCTGCAAAGAACTATTCTTTAATTCTTCCACTTCTCCCTGCGCCTGAATAACCGACTGGGCAATCTCACCTTTTACCGCGCCAAACTGCCCTGAAACCTCGTTAATATTCAAAAAAGCCTGCTCAAAATCATGCAGTTTTTCCTGAAAAATCTCTGCTTCTTTTAAGACGTCACCAAAAGAAGTGCTTACACGGCTAAGTTCTTCCAAAGAAGCAACCTCTTTTTGTACCAGTTCCTGCTGATAATCCTTTAAACTATCTGTTACATACAATATCGGATACAGGCTGTTTTCATTCACAATCTCCTGGGTTTTCTTTTTAAAAATCATACTTTCTCCCATCTGCGCGTTTCTATACGCGTTCTACATAACCTAAATTGTAACAGTTCAGATAACCCATTGAACTGTTACGTATCCAGCCATTGGAAAT
>CBCOYO010000143.1:8187-8723 GCA_965114465.1 uncultured Lachnospiraceae bacterium | reverse complement strand
CTGTGACCCTCTGCTTGTAAGGCAGATGCTCTCCCAGCTGAGCTAAGATCCCAAGCAAAATAAAAACGATTTCTAACGACCCAGAAGGGACTCGAACCCTCGACCTCCGCCGTGACAGGGCGGCGCTCTAACCAACTGAGCCACTAGGCCATAATATAATATCCTCAAAATCACATATGAAAACTTTTTTCTATAACAAATATAAGATAGAAAAGGTCAAGGACTCGACCAATTAGTAATGGTCAGCTGTACACATTGCTGTGCCTACACCTCCATCCTATCTACCTCGTGGTCTTCGAGGGGTCTTTCGGAAGGTAAGCCTTCCTGGGACGTCTCATCTTGGGGCGGGCTTCACGCTTAGATGCCTTCAGCGTTTCTCCCTCCCGGACTTGGCTACCCTGCCATGGGTTTGGTACCCAACAGGTCCACCAGTGGTCCGTCCATCCCGGTCCTCTCGTACTAGGGACAGACCCCCTCAAACGTCCTGCGCCTGCGCCGGATAGGGACCGAACTGTCTCACGACGTTCTGAACCCAG
>CBCOYO010000143.1:0-8177 GCA_965114465.1 uncultured Lachnospiraceae bacterium | reverse complement strand
CCTGTGACCCTCTGCTTGTAAGGCAGATGCTCTCCCAGCTGAGCTAAGACCCCAAATCGAAAAGCTGTTGCTGCATAAAATCTACTGCAACCGACTATTTAACTATACGCGAATTTTAAGGAAATGTCAACCTTTTTTAGAAAAAATTTTGGAGATAAAAAAATTTTTAAAGATATTTAAAGATATATGATGTTATGGAATAATAATGGTTACTTTTCACATTGATTCACACCGCAATAACTTATAATTTGATAAGAATCGGCGTAGGTGGGAATTGTAACGAATAATGTGATTAGCATATATAAGGATTCGCCAATATAAATTAAATAACGACAATATTTTACCAGATACCCCCATAAAATAACACATCACTTTGTTAATTTTTTACAAAAACTTTTAATTTTTCGACAGAAAACGCTTTAATATTCGTCAAGTATATGATACAATTTATTTAATCGTATAAAAATTGTAAAGCATAAAGGGGAGCTAAGAATGAAAATTATTGTTCATGACCTGTCGAAGGATGATTGGCAGGGGCTTGAACTGCGTCTGCGGGAAGGCGATATCGTGGTAAGTCAAGATAACAACTGTGATATTAGTGATTATATTGATAATTGTGGTCAACTTGTGTTTATCAGTAGATGTGTTTATGGAAGTTTCAGTCCTTTTATCAAAGGAGTTTTGGATAAATGTAAGGCTTCGTATGAATCGAAAATGGAGCTGAGGCTTGGCCAGACCCATTATGGGATTAAACATGAGTTTAAAAATGCATTTGTTATGATTTGTTGTTTCTATGGCAGCAATATCACTGCATTAGAGGAGCAGTCAGCACGTGTGTTGGCATTGTCAAACGGTGTTTCGCTGCGTGCGGGAGCAGTAAGGATATTTTTCTACGATACAATAGAAAAGATAAAGCAATTAAATGACAATTTTTTACAATGAATTTTTAATCTGTGTCGATTTTAGGCAAAAGATTCCTGGTAAATCTGCCGATATAATATATAGAGTTATTTCAAAATATATGTTATATATTGTATAGTAAATAAATTACAAAAGGAGCAGGCAGATGATATTGTTTTTAAATGATGGCAAAGTTTCGGAGCAGGAAGGAATTGATACACTCCGCAAACTCAGAGAAAATATCGGCAAAGAAGAAGTGACAACGGTTAATATGACAGGAGTGGTGGATTGGTATAAAACTCATAGGGCATTGGAGGAGGCAAATGCGTTGGTGCTTGCCTGCAATGTCAGCATGGGAGGAATACCGGCTGATATTCTCCGATTCTTGGAAATGGTGGAGCAGGCGGTAATTGAAGGCGAGAGCATACCTGGTAAGTTTTATGCGATTTTATATACGGATTTATATGAGGGCGAACAGACAAGCGTTGCAATGGGAATTTTAAAGAGCTTCTGCTGTCATGCAAATATTACATGGGGCAGAGGACTTGGCATTGGCGGAAGCAATATGGCTGCTGTAAAAAAACCGTCGTTTTTTCCGTTGTTTTGCAATAAGAGCAAAGCACGTGCAGCGGTGAATCATCTTTCCGTACCAATAATAGAACACGCGTTGTATATTCGGGAACATATGCAGGGGCTGGATCATTTTATCAGTCCGCAGGGAGTATCGAAAGACCGTTATATGCGACGTGTAAATTACTATGCAAGGAAAAATCATCGCATAAAAATTGCCCATGACTAGGCTGAGATATATTTTTTAGAAAAATTATCGTTGTTTTCGACAGTAATATACAGCCTATTTTGTAAGATTTCCACGTCTTTTGGTAGAATATCCGTACGGTTGTAGTTATCTCGTAAAAAATGCGATAAGAAATTGTTGCAAGATAAATTGACATTCTTATATAATAGTCATTGCCAAATACTGCTAGATTTTGTAATTATGTAGCTGTTTTAAGAAATTATTAGAATACGGCGGTGAAAAATCTTTCAGAAATGGGGTTAATAACGGGAGTGCCGTAAGGCAATATAAGAATGGAGGATAAGTATGGACCAATTAAACGTAATGACACAGCAGGATAATGAAAAGATATTCAGAATACTGAGCGATTTATTAACAAAGGATAAAGAGTTTCAGATTATGATTACCGTACCAGCAAGCTCCAAAAGTACAGACGAGGAAGGAAATAGCTTATTTGTCAGCAAGATAGACAGCAAAGTCGAGAATAAAAAGGAAAAAGATGAGCACGATCTGGAAAAAGACGTGACAGATATGATACATGAAATTGGTGTTCCGGCACATATTAAAGGTTATCAATATTTAAGGGAAGCAATTATGATGTCGGTTGAGGATATTGAGATGCTTAACTCTATTACGAAAATCTTATATCCATCAATAGCAAAAAAATATCAAACTACCCCAAGCCGTGTAGAAAGAGCAATTCGGCATGCAATAGAAGTAGCATGGAGCAGAGGCAAAATGGAAACGCTTGATGCATTCTTTGGTTACACGATTAATATTGGCAAGGGCAAACCGACCAATTCGGAGTTTATTGCACTGATTGCCGATAAAATTAGACTGCATTACCGAAATTAGTGTTCGGCATGTTATATTTTATGAAAAGTCAGCCGTATTTCTTTACAGGCAGAGGGGGTTTGGTGTATAATTATTTTATATCATTACATCCCCGGCAGGGATACGAAGTGAGGAAAGGGATTTGACTATGAAAAATATTTTGTTTGTGGCTTCAGAAGGTGTACCATTTATTAAGACAGGCGGTCTTGCAGATGTAGTAGGTTCATTGCCGAAATATTATGACAAGCGGTATTTTGATGCGAGGGTGATACTGCCGAAATATATGTGTATGTCAGACCACATGAAATCCTTAATGCAGTACAGAACAAATTTTTATATGGATTTTATGGGACAGAATGAATACGTGGGCGTATTTGAAGCACAGTATGACGGAATTACTTATTACTTTATTGACAACGAGAAAATGTTTGGAGGATTTCGTCCATATGATGATAATGTTATCGGGGAGATAACCAAATTCGTATTTTTCTCAAAGGCAGCATTGTCTATTCTGCCGGTTATTGGTTTTAAGCCAGATTTGGTACATTGTCACGATTGGCAGACGGGTATTATTCCAGTTTACTTAAAAGAACGTTTTGCGCAGGGGGATTTTTATAGAGGAATTAAGACAGTTATGACAATTCATAACTTAAAATTCCAGGGAATTTATGATATTAATACGGTGCAGAGAATTACAGGACTTGACAAGTCTTATTTTGCGCCGGATAAATTAGGGTATTTCAAGGACGGCAATTTGTTGAAAGGCGGCCTTACCTATGCAGATGCAATTACAACGGTTAGCGATACTTATGCGGAAGAAATTAAGACAGATTTTTACGGCGAGAAGTTAAATGGACTGCTTACAGCTAGAAGCAGAGATTTGCGTGGTATTGTAAATGGGATTGATTATGGTGATTACAATCCTGAAACGGATGAGTATATTGTGCATCGTTATAATGCAGAGAACTTCCGGAAAGAGAAGATTAAGAATAAAAGGGATTTGCAGCGGCAGCTTGGTATGGAAGAAAATGACAAGCTGTTGATGATCGGTATTGTTTCAAGACTTACAGATCAAAAGGGTATGGATTTGGTTTCCTATATAATGGATGAAATGTGCAGCAGGGACAGCATTCAGCTTGTTGTGTTGGGAACTGGAGAGGAACAGTATGAGAATACATTCCGCCATTTTGATTGGAAATACCACGGGAAGGTATCTGCAAATATCTTTTATTCCGAGGAACTTTCGCATAGGATATATGCTTCCTGTGATGCATTTTTGATGCCGTCTTTATTTGAGCCTTGCGGACTAAGCCAGTTAATGGCACTTCGTTATGGTACTGTGCCGATTGTTCGTGAAACAGGCGGATTGAAAGATACCGTAGAGCCGTATAATGAATACGAGAATACGGGAACTGGATTTAGCTTTGTAAACTATAATGCACATGAGATGTTGCAGACAATCCGGTATGCGGAGAGAATTTACTATGATAGAAAGCGTGATTGGAATAAGATTGTTGATAGAGCAATGGCAGTTGATTATTCTTGGAATGTATCAGCATTGAAATATCAAGAAATGTATGACTGGCTGATTGGGTAAGTATTTGAAGACAAGTATTTGAATAAGAAAGAGTGAAAGTGCTAAGGCGGTAGAATATATCGCCTTAGTTTTGTGTGCACACGCTGATGCAGAGGAAATATGAGGCTGTCGCATTAAGCCGAACGAATACAAGATAGTCAAACAATGTGTTAGAATTTATACTATATCTTGTATAATCAAAGCTTATTGCGACAACCCTGCATCGGCGGCGCGCGAGTAGGGGAAATAAACTTCTCTACTCGATTGTGGTGCGTTGCGGAAAAGAGGGAATCGCATGGCTTTTGATGGGGTAACAATTGCAGGAATTGTTAAGGAATTACAGGAAAAAATTGTAGGCGGAAGGATTTATAAAATTGCGCAGCCAGAGAAGGACGAGCTGCTTCTAACAATTAAAAATAATGGCGGGCAGGTGCGGCTGTTTATGTCTGCGGATGCTTCCCTTCCATTAATTTATTTGACCGATAAAAATAAGGCAAGCCCAATGACTGCGCCGAATTTCTGTATGCTTCTTAGAAAACATTTGCAGAATGCGCGGATTGTTTCGGTGATCCAGCCTGAATTGGAGCGGATTGTTAGGTTGGAATTGGAACACTTAAATGAACTTGGCGATTTGTGCAGGAAATTTTTGCGGATTGAGTTCATGGGAAATCACAGTAATATTCTTTTCTGTGATGATAAAGATATGATAATTGACAGCATTAAGCATATTTCTGGTATGGTGAGTTCTGTGCGTGAAGTGCTCCCAGGGCGCACTTATTTTATTCCGAAAACGCAGGAAAAGGCGGAACTTCTGCCGCTTGCGGCACAGGAAATCGAACAGATATTGTGCAGTCAGAGTATGGCTGTTTATAAGGCTGTTTATACGAAATTTACAGGAATTTCACCGTGCATTGCGCATGAAATCTGCTACCGTGCCAACGTGGAATCGGATAAGCCAATTAATGCGTTGACCGCAGAAGAGCGCGCATCTGTTTCACAGCAGTTATTTTTGCTGGCACAAGATATCCGAAATGGTGTTTTTACGCCAAATGTTGTCTATGAAAACAAGCAGCCCGCAGAGTATGCAGCAACAAGACTGACTTCCTACGGGGAAGGGCAGATGCGGGAATTTCAGAATATTTCAGAACTTTTGGAGTATTATTACGCAGAAAAAAATGTAATTACGCGTATCCGGCAGCGATCTGTCGATTTGCGCAGAATTGTGCAGACGGCATTGGAGCGGAATGTAAAAAAATATGATTTGCAAATAAAGCAGTTAGAGGATACGCAAAAACGTGAGAAATACAGGGTTTATGGCGAACTGCTCAATGCGTATGGCTACAATGTAGAGCAGGGCGCAAAATCAATGGAAGCGTGGAATTATTACGAGGAGAAAAATATTACAATTCCGCTCGATCCTACGCTGACTGCGGGCGAGAATGCAAAGAAATATTTTGAAAAATATCAGAAGATGAAGCGTACTTATGAAGCGCTTTCTACGCTGACCAAGGAAACAAAGGATGAAATTACGCATCTTTCTTCGATTAGCACAGCTTTGGATATTGCGCTGAAAGAGGAGGATTTGGTGCAGATTAAGGAAGAATTAATTGAGAGCGGTTATATTCGGCGCAAAGGGAATGCGAAACGCGAGAAGGTGACTTCCAAGCCATTTCACTATATAAGCAGTGACGGATATCATATTTATATAGGAAAAAATAATTACCAGAATGAAGAATTAACGTTTAAGTTTGCTGTTGGAAATGACTGGTGGTTTCATGCAAAGGGTTATCCTGGCTCTCATGTTGTAGTAAAAACAAATGGGGACGAACTGCCGGATCGCACATTTGAGGAGGCAGGAAAGCTTGCTGCCTATTATTCGCAGGCAAGAGGGCAGGAGAAAGTTGAAATTGATTATACACAAAAGAAAAATGTTAAGAAACCAAACGGATCGAAACCAGGGTTTGTGGTTTATTATACAAATTATTCATTGGTTATTGGATCGGATATTGCAGGCTTGCAGCAGGTTGAGGATTAAATCTGCCGCAAGCCAGAGAAAAAAGTTTTAGCTGTCTGCCCCTGAAAAATAAAAGATGGGGCTTTTGGTATGAAATGGAAGCCGGCAGCCTCGGGGCAGCAGATAGGCATGTTCGTGATAAATGGATAAACGATTTTCGATCATACCATCCGTAATAATTAGAATTGGCCCGTCTTTGGGAAAGTCTTTGGCGTTGTGCAGTAGCGTAACAGCGGGCTGGAGCACCGTGCCGCCGCGTCCTTGGACACGGACACGGCCCGCGATATCCTCTACAGATAAATATCCGGCGTCGTAGGGTTGTGCATCACAGAATACAACACGTGCCATTGGAACTTCTTTGGCAGTGGCATAGCTTGCGATAGAGCCCAGCGCCATTCCAAGAAGTTTGGCGCTCATAGAGCTGGAAGTATCAATAATCACGCCGAATGTTCGGCTGTATTCTGAAATGGCAGCCGATTCATAGTGTGGTCTGGGGATATCCGGCGTAGATGCCTGCCGTCTGCTGGGGCGTGCGTAAGTTCTGTGTTTTTCCAAAGGTTCAAAATGCAGATCAAACCAGTTGGCAAGTTGTACATCCCAAGGAATTACAGGCATAGAAAGTGCGCGGATTTCTTCAATTAATCCGGCGGGAAGATAGCCGCGTTCATGTTGTTTGTGGTATTCTAAACCTTGCTGCAATGCCTCTTTACAGAAATCATCAAGCGTGGTAATTTGTCGTCTGTTTTGCGTAGGAAGTTGATTTGTGCCGTTTCCTAGGATATCGCCGCCGCCGTTTCCGTGATAGGTGTTTAGTTTGCGGTATTTGCGCATATCAGAAAGCATTTGATCATAAATGGATTCTGCGGACATTCCTTTTAATGTTTCGTCATATAAACTGCCATCTTGCGGCATTTCGCCGATTTGCATTTCATTTAACCAGCCGTTAATTACAAAATCGCAGGCAATATTCCATAAATAGGGATCGCGTCCTTGACAGCGTTCCCGATGAAGCAGCCCAGCGTGAAGGTATTCATGTGCAAGGATAAATTTCCAATGTTCTTGGCTGTACCTGTTGGCAGGATTAATATAGATTTCCTGCACATCGGTATCAATGGCAGCAATTTGAATATCGTATTGATAGCATACACTATAGTCTTCAATAATGGAAAAATGTGATGCCAGACCGCCGAGCAGTGGATAGTGATCGATAAACCATTTCGCGGCTTTTTGGGCAGGTGTGTTTGCAGGATTGGAAAGCGTATGCCCGCCGGCTTGGCTGACAGCATCTGTGACACAGTTTGCCATATGGTAGGCAAACTGTGCAGCAAAACGGTTGTGATCTCCATTTTCTGTATGATAAGTAAGCGGATTTTGCAAGCCAATCATATCACATTGATTGGGTGCTCCCGTGCCAAATAATTGTTCGGAATCAGAAAAATGATTTTCGATAAGATAGGAATAAATCTGTAGTTCATCCTTCTGACTGCCTGTTAGCAGAGGATTATGGATATCGCACAAAGGTTCGCCTACTTTAATATCTATAAGAAAACGATCAATATAGATATCACACGCTTCGTTCCATAGAAAAGGCTGGAAGGATACCTTGCGGATTGGCTTGCCGTCGGAGTCTTCTATTTCATATGCTGGCATATTTTCTGCGTCAAAATGCCCAAAAGCGAGATGAAGCAGACAATGCGCAATCAGAAACAGCCATTGTTTTGGCGCAAGCAAAATATCTTGATTCAGATAAATATACCCATCACTGTTCACTAAAGCAGGTGTAGTTTTGCCAAGTGCCTGCTGATTGCGTGGCAGCAGTTCACCTTTTAAGCCGCCAAATAAGGAGTGATTGTGCAACAGTCCCATACCCGCTTGCAAGTTTTTTTCCGCAGGTGATAATTTCTTTTTTCCGTGTTTCCCAGATGATTTTGATGTCATTATTTTCTCCATTTATAAAAATTGTCAATTATTTTTTCAGTAATTATACTGACGACCGTTAAGATTTTGTAACAGTTCAGATAACCCATTGAACTGTTACGTATCCAGCCATTAGAAAT
>CBCOYO010000142.1:3775-8727 GCA_965114465.1 uncultured Lachnospiraceae bacterium | reverse complement strand
TCCAATGGCAGCTATATTAGGTATTTTAATATGGCTTAATTACATCAGCGCCTTGTCCATCATACATAATCTTAGCAGCAAGGTTCGCGTCCATTGAACCAATCTCTGCATCAGCCCATGCAATTGTAAAATCTGCACCAATCGCTTTAGAGTTCATTGCAACATATGCACTTCCGTAAGCTTTCCCAATCACTACATTTACCTTGGGCACGGTTGCATTTGCAAAGGCATACGTAAGTTTTGCCACAGCTTTTGCAATGTGCTTCTCGCTGTCAACTGTCGCCTCATACCCTTTGACATTGGTAAGTGACAAAACAGGAATTTGAAATGCATCACAGAACTGAATAAAGTCTGCTGCCTTCTCACAGCCTTTTACAGATAATACTGGTGCAAACTTCTCACCAATCTCGCCATCTGCATTGTAAACTTCTGTGCGATTTGCTACACAGCCGATCGTTATACCGTTTAATTTAATAAAGCCTGTTACCATATCTTTTGCATAATTTTCCTTGGTTTCAAAGAATACTTGATTGTCTGCGATTGTAGAGAGCGCGATAGACGTATCTCCTACACAGTTTGCAAGGTCTGCGCAAACCCTGTTTAAGTTGTCTGTACATTCTGTTACAGAAGCATCATCCTCATTATTTCCTGGAAGCATGGTAACGAGTTCCCTGATTTTCGCATAAATTGCTGCCTCGTCTGCTACAGCATCAATCATGCCGCTTTCCTTGCTCTGAAAATCTGCTGATGAGGAATCGCATTTGGAAATATTGTTGCCGTCAAGCGCGTTTGGAGAATTCACAAAGAGTTTTGCCTTGGTGCTTTCCATAAAAGTGAAATCTGTGAGTGCCGGAATCAGCGCAAGTCCGCCGCCACAGCTCCCAAACACTGCCGTAATCTGCGGAACTACGCCGGAAGCCAGCGTCTGCTTGAGATAAATCTCGCCGAATGCATTCAGAGCATCTGTTGCCTCCTGTAATCTAAGACCGGCAGAATCAATAAGACCGATTACAGGCGCACCTGTTTTCATCGCCAAGTCATAGAGGTGAATAATCTTTTTCGCATGCATCTCGCCGACGGAACCATTTAAAACGGAAGCGTCTTGGCTATACACATACACAAGATTGCCGTTGATAACTCCATAACCGGTTACAACACCATCGGAAGGAGTTTCAGTCTGTTTCAAATTGAAATCTGTCGCTCTCGCCGTAACAAGAGCACCGATCTCAACGAAACTGCTTTCATCAAGTAAAGTTTCAATTCTTTTACTTGCCAAACTTGAAGTAGTACTCATTTTGTGACCTCCATCTTTTATATTAAATACTTTAAAAAAGGACTTTCTTGCGCAATTTAAAATTTTCTGAAAATTGCGTCAGTCTAAGTATAACATAGATTGCCGCTCTCGCCTAGTAAAATTTCATAAATTTGTCATTTATTTTCAAAATGCCCAATACAATACTACTTGACGTAGACACCATGTAAAATCTATTGCCTCTTTTTCCTCTGCCGCAACCAATGCAACCCGTTTCCACTCCTCATTGCCAACATGATAACTAATATATCCCACGTTCTGCCCTGCTGTAACAGGCGCTGTCAGTTCTTTCTTTTTATGAACCGTAACAGTAAATTTCTCCGATTCTTTTAACAGCAGTCCATTGTTTTGCGTTTGATCCTGCGCGATATTTTTATTTGTAGTATCGCCGATGGCGGACTCTTTTTCTGCGGCAGGTTCTGCCGTTTCCGAAAGTTTCACTGATACAGACTCTCTGCTGCCGATTTTCTCTCCTTTTGCGCCATCAACTGGGATTGCTTCAAAAACCTCTGTCGGTATTTCTACTTCGTCAAACGAGCGAAACTGGTAATTTTCCAGCCCATACTCCATTAAACAACGCGTATCGCTCCATTTATAGGTCTTGTGGTTGGGCCAGCCGCACGCTAACAATGCCACAACAAATGTTTTTCCATCGCGGCGCAGTGCACCGACATAGCAGTATCCAGCCTTATTGGTAAAGCCTGTTTTTCCTGTTAATGCGCCAGACATCATACTTAAAAATGCATTATGATTTACGCAGCCAAAACTCCTCGTGCCTTTTACATCTGCAAATGTATGGAAAGGTGTGCGGGTAATTTCAAGAAACTGTTCTTTTTTGGGGGATTTTGTAATGCAATAAGACATAATCCTAGCTAGGTCTTTTGCCGTTGTGGAATGAAATTTATCACCTTTTGTGGCATCCAAACCATTCGGTGTGATAAAATATGTATGATTGCAGCCGATTTCTACTGCTTTTTGATTCATTTTCTCTGCAAATTGCTCCACGCTGCCGCCTACGTGCTCTGCAATTGCAACCGCAGAATCGTTGTGAGATTCCAGCATCAACGACAAAACTAAGTCTTTCAGCCGATATTGCTCGCCCTCTCGAATATGCAGCTTTACCTCTGGCATAGACGCCGCATAGGAGGATACTGTAACAGTATCCTCCAAATCAGCGTTCTCAAGCGTGACAATCAATGTCATAATTTTCGTTGTACTTGCCATAGCAAGCTGCTCATCTCCACAGCGCTCATACAAAACACGCCCTGAATCGGCATCCATCAGCACTGCTGCCTTTGCATACAGCCGCAGATTCGGCTCTTCTGCCTGCACATTTTGCACTGGTATCATGGTAAGAAATAGTATTACAGATAAAATTACTACTGTCAATCTTTTAAGCAGATTTCTTGATTCCATATATTTTCTTTTCCTTCTATTATAAAAGGCTCTATAAAAATATATATGGTTTTGCAGCAAATTATGTTATCTGCCTGCCATTCTTTATATATACTCACGAGCGATTAGACGTTAAGACTTCTTCATCCGTTTTTCCAGCGCGTTAACAACGGTTTCAAGCACCTTTATCCGCGCATAAAGCTTGTCATTCCCCTCAACGATAATCCAAGGCGCATCCGCAGTTGAAGTGCGCACCAGCATTTCATCTACTGCTTTTTCATACAAATCCCATTTTTCGCGGTTACGCCAATCCTCATCGGTAATTTTCCAGCTTTTCTCTGGGTTGTCCTGACGATCTTGAAAACGGCGCGCCTGTTCCTCCTTATCAATATGAAGCCAAAATTTCAGCACAACTGCCCCGTGGTTGACAAGCTGCTGCTCCATCTGGTTGATTTCCTTATATGCGCGCTGCCAATCCTGCGTTGTACAGAATCCCTCAATGCGTTCCACCATCACTCTGCCATACCATGTTCGGTCAAAAATCGCAATATGCCCATCTTTTGGCATCTTTGTCCAAAAACGCCACAAATAATGATGCGCACGCTCGATATCATTCGGCGAACTTGTAGGATTTACAGTATAACCTCTTGGGTCAAGCGCATTGGTCAGCCGTTTAATCGCACCGCCCTTACCGCCTGCATCCCAGCCCTCAAATGCAAGTACGACCGGAATCCGCTTTGCATACAATTTTCCATGCAGCAGACGCAGCTTCTTTTGCAGCTCATCCAAACGCTTTTCGTATGCTTTTTCCTCCATTTTTTTGGACAAATCAACCTTCTTCAGCACACTATCGTTTAACTCCGACTTATCAAACCTGCCATCCACCTCGCGCTCTTTCTTTTTGGATTCTTTTTCCTTTTTGTATCGATCTTCAAACGCAGCGGCAACGGTCGATAAAATTTTCACTGTCGCATACCGGTCATCCTCCGCTTCCACAATTGTCCAAGGTGCATAATCACTGTCTGTCTTGGTCAGCATTTCATCTGCCATCTCCAAATAATCCTGAAAATGTTTATTTCTGTCTAAATCCTTGTCTGATACACGCCAGCTTGTCGCTTTCTTTTCCATTAATTTATGAAAACGTTTTTTCTGTTCCTGCTCGGAAATATCCAGAAAGAATTTGATTACCAAAGTGCCGCCATCTGTAAGCTGCTTCTCAAAACTGCTGATTTCCTCCAATATTATCGGAATTTCTTTTTTGGAGGTCTTTTTCTCATAGCGATCGACCAAAAGCTTGCGATACCAGCTTCTGTCAAAAACCGCAATCCGTCCTTTTTCCGGCGTCTTAGTCCAGAATCGCCACAGAAACGGATGCATTTTCTCATCTTTTGTTTCCGCATCCGTTGAGTACACGGTAAATCCCCGCGGGTCAAGCGCCTGTATCAGCCTGTTAATCTGTGTTCCTTTTCCGGCTGCACCAAACCCTTCAAATACAATCATAACTGGAACACCTAGATTTTTCAGTTCCCGCTGCAAAAACGCAATCTTTGATTCCAGTTTCACCATTCGCTTTTTGTACTCTTTCTTTTTCAGCGATTTTGTTAAATCAATTTTTTCTAACATAATTTGTCCCCCTTTTGGTTTGAGTTTCTTTTAGGAATCAAATTTCCTGTACTAATAAAATTTACCGCTTGATAAGAATCTACTGTCAACTACTGCTTAAACTGTCAATTTGCAAAATACAAAACGAACATAAATCCATACAATCCTCATTTGTGGACATTTCTTTAATATTTATTATACGCAGATATTATCGAAAAATCAAACAAAAAAAGAAGCACAAAGACTTTGCACTTCTTTTTTTACAATTTTATAATCGCTTGTCCATAAGCTGTTATACCCAGCATTGGTCTTTTCTGCACTTCGTATAACAGCTTCTCATTCTTATCACATATCTTAACAGTCGTTCGTATAATTACTTAGAATACAGAATGATAACATCTTTTGCTGCAAGTGATGCGTTTTCTCCGGTTGTATATGTTTTTCCGCTGATTATATCCTTCCCATCATATGGAAGTGTTACTTCTTCAGCCTTATCATTATGGTTTAGGATAAATAAAAATTTCCCATTCTCATTGCTGCGCTGTGTTGCTTCCACGCCAGCCGGTGCGGCAAGTACAGGCACAATTTCCAGTTTTTCACATAAATCCAATAGATACGTAGAATAAAATGCCTTGTTAGAAGC
>CBCOYO010000142.1:0-3765 GCA_965114465.1 uncultured Lachnospiraceae bacterium | reverse complement strand
TTATCAGCCAAGTGGTAACTTTACAATGAACTTCACGCCAGATGGTGTGGCAAGTATGGGCACAATTTCTAATTTTTCGCATAAATCCAACAAATACGTAGAATAAAATGCCTTGTTAGAAGCAGTTGCAACATAGTAAGTTTTGCCTTTTCCAAACTCATGTTCTGTTAACACTGGCATTCCTTTATAGAAATCTTCCTCATAAGCACTAACTGCTGACGCACCCTCAAGATGCAGCAGATCGCATAAAATCTGCGCCGGATATTGTTTGCCTTTATACTCGAAATGGTTGCTGTTTCCTTCTGCAATTGCGTCTGTTTCCTCAACCCAGATGCCAAGAATATCGCGCAGTCTTGCCGGATATCCACCGGTTACTACCAAGTCATGATCTTCTACATAACCACTGAAATATGTGGTGATAAACGACCCGCCTTCTTTTACGTAATTACGGATCTTCTCATCAAAACCATCCTTACACATATAAAGCATTGGTGCAATTACAAGCTTATACTGTGATAAATCATCCTCCACGCTAACAATATCCGTTGCAATATTTGCTTCATAGAGCGCTTCATAATATTTTGACACTTCACTATGATATTTAATCAAACGGCTTGGGCCTGCGGAGTATTCTGCTGCCCACCAGTTATCCCAATCAAAAACAATTGCCACTTCTGCATGGGTACGTGCACCCAATGTCAGCCCGCCAATCTGCTCCAATTCTGCACCGAGTGCTGCAATCTCACGAAAAACTCTTGTATTTTCATGCCCTGCATGGTCAATTACTGCACTATGGTATTTCTCGCACGCGCCAATGCTTCTGCGCATCTGAAAAAACATTATTGTATCAGAACCATGTGCTACTGCCTGATAACTCCATAGCCGCATCACACCGGGACGTTTTAATGCACTGTAGGGATGCCAGTTGCTGACACTTGGTGTCTGTTCCATTAACCAGAAGGAAGCCCCTTGCTTTAATCCCCTTGTCAAATCATGGGACATTGCTGCCTGAAACGGTACTGCATCATGTGCTGGATAGTTGTCCCAACTCACAAAATCCATTTCCTTTGCCCATTTCTGATAATCCAAATCCTTATAAAATCCCATTAAATTTGTGGTTACTGGAATTTCAGGTGTTATTTTTTTAATTTCATCTCGTTCTAATTGATAGCAGGCAAGCAGACTCTCTGACTGAAAACGCCGATAATCCAGCGAAATGCTTTGGAAATTTGTCCTAGTATAATCCCAGAACCACTCCTCTGACTGCAAATTTGGCACTACAACATCCTCCCAGTCATACATTGTATGCCCCCAGAAAGCCAGATTCCAGACGCGGTTTAATTCTTCTATTGTCTGATACCGCTCTTTAAGCCATTCCCGAAACGCTTTTTCACAGTTTTCACAATAACACAGTCCACCATATTCATTGGCTACATGCCATGCTACAATATTATCATAACCCTTATAACGTTCCGCAAGCTTTGACGCCAACAGTGCCGAATATTTACGATAGGTTGGACTGTTCGGGCAAGAATTATGGCGGCTGCCGAACTTACGTTTTATCGCATTATGCTCTGTCCGCAGAATATCTGGATGCTTGCGTGCCATCCAAGCAGGATGCGCTGCCGTAGAAGTCGCCATACATACCTTTAACCCATTACTGCGCACCATTTCCATAATCTTATCAAGTTTTGAAAAATCATAGACATCATCATCTTTTTGCAGCATTGCCCAGCTAAAGACATTCAGCGTAACAATATCAATATGCGCAAGCCGAAACAAGCGCATATCCTCCTCCCAGATATCCTCGCTCCACTGTTCAGGGTTATAATCCCCTCCATATACAATTTTCTTTACTTTTTCCATGTTAAAAATAGTTCTCCTTCCTAATATTTTTTAAATATATTTACATTCGCTGCCTTCCAGTTGCTTTTTGCTTTTGCATGTGTAAGATCATACTCTAAAACGGTCGGATATCCATAACTTTCCACTGTCTGCTGCATCTGCTGCAAAATAGCATCAAATTCTGCCTTATCCGCAGCAAATATCATAAGCCACGAATAATGCTGAATCGCATTTTTACACTGTCTGCGTATGGTTGTCTGCTCTAAAGTTTCCACAGGCGCAATATAAGACGTTCCTTCCTCAACCAAAAGCATATGATTTTTCTTTAGATATTCCATAGTGGTATCAGCACCCATTACCTTTTCCCAGTCATCAGTAAGCTGCGAGGATTCCTGTTTGCGCACGCTATCCCACAATGTATAGTAATAATAATAGTTCTCATCACTCTTTTCACATTGTGCAACTGCCTTGTAGTTCAAAGCTGACGTTCCATCCCGCCATGTCCCTTCTCCATATTCTGCTGGCACAGTTACAGTTTCTGCATCCAACAGTGCTTTTACACCAAAATCTGTAAGATATGGCCCGTCCTCTCTCATTTCCCATGTAAGCCCTTGCGGGCCTGCCGCTGCCGCTAAATTTCCGCTATTAATATAAATTCCATCTGATGAATACAGCCAGTCAATAAAATCAACTAACCGATCTGGATCTTTTGCCTGCGCACCAACCGCAATTACACAGCTTTGATTCCCATAAGGCTTACAGCCGAAAGAATAAATCTGCATATCCTGAATTGACGCCATCATATAGCCTTTTCCAGATTTTTTATTCTCCTTTGTATTATATGCCGTCTGTCCCAACCACGGCCACGGTGAAAATAAAATCTGTCCCTGCTGATATTTTTCAAAACATCTATCATAATTTTGGCTAACGGATTCCGGATCTATCAAGCCCATTTGATTGGCTTTGAAATAAAACTGCAACATCCGAATATACAAGGAATCGCTATCCATAATGCTTTGATAATCGCTGCCATCTGCTTTAGCAAGCACAAAGCCATACTCAGCATAGCCATATAGACAACAAAGCTGTTTTACTGCATTGACCATATTGTCATCCCATTCTTTAAAAAAGGAAAAACCATATGTTTTCTGCCCATTTTCATCTGTTGGCGCTAATTCCTGCATCTGACTTAAAACAGGCAGAAGATCCTCTAATGTATGAATCTGAGGATAACCAAGTTTTTTGTAATAGTCCCATCGGATATATGGGCCAAACGCTGGTTCAACTGCTTCGCTTGGCATATCCGGCGGGTTTAAAGATACTTCCGAAGGAATTGCATAAATTCCTTCTCGTGGCAGACTGTTATTCAAATTGAAAATAGCGTCCTGATATTTCATAATCTGCTTATTTTGCAAGGAATCTTCCATATTATAGACAAGTCCAGCATTAACCAGATCATTCAATACCCCTTTCTCTGCACGAAAAATAATTAAATCCCCCATATTGCCCGCTGCGGCACGTACCTCAAAAAGTGTATCACGCCCACCTGCTACATTCGGCGCAATAATATTTAATTCCATATTAAATTTTTTCTTTACGATCTCGCCAAACCATCCATGCTGTATGCCCTGATAATTTGCCTGCGTATCAAATACATCCACCACAATAAATTCTTTATAAGGGCATTTCTCCTCAAAATTCTCCTTGTCCAAGCCATCCTTGTTTACATCTGTAGAACAACCGATAATACAGGCACAAATAATTATAATACATAGTATACTTATACCCGTCTTTTTCAAAATAATACTTCCTACTCTTTTTCTGTATAAATTTTCCATATCCAGACCTCGCGGAAACACTACTTTTATGTAACAGTTCAGATACCCCATTGAACTGTTACGTATCCAGCCATTAGAAATC
>CBCOYO010000141.1:2922-8780 GCA_965114465.1 uncultured Lachnospiraceae bacterium | reverse complement strand
AAAATCACAGTATTATATTATTTAGAAAATTTCATTTTCAAAACAGCCCTTGATTATATAGATGTTATATTACACATTTATATATTTATCAAATTTATAGAATAGTAAATCTGAATAATATTATCTCTGAATAACATCAAATTTTAACAACATCATATCTGCTGAATATCAAATTTTAACAACATCATATCTGATAAATATCAAATTTTAACATGATGCAATCTTAAAAACGATTCTCCTTAGCTGCCTCTTCAATAGAAACTGCTACAGCAACAGTTGCGCCAACCATTGGATTGTTGCCCATGCCGATTAAGCCCATCATTTCTACGTGTGCTGGTACAGATGAAGAACCTGCAAACTGTGCATCAGAGTGCATACGTCCCAAAGTATCTGTCATACCATAAGAAGCAGGCCCTGCTGCCATATTGTCTGGGTGCAATGTACGACCTGTACCGCCGCCAGAAGCTACAGAGAAGTATTTCTTGCCAGCTTCAATTCTTTCTTTCTTGTATGTACCTGCTACTGGATGTTGGAATCTTGTTGGATTGGTTGAGTTTCCCGTGATGGATACATCAACATTTTCCTTCCACATAATAGCAACACCTTCGCAGACATCGTTGGAACCATAGCAATTAACCTTTCCACGAGGGCCTTCTGGATCAGAATAAGATTTTCTAAATACTTCCTTAACTGTGTTGGTATAAGGATCATACTCTGTTTCAACAAATGTAAATCCGTTGATACGTGCGATAATCTCAGCAGCGTCTTTTCCAAGACCATTTAAGATAACACGAAGCGGTTTCTGACGTACTTTGTTTGCTTTCTCTGCGATACCAATAGCACCTTCAGCAGCAGCAAAAGACTCATGTCCAGCTAGGAAGCAGAAGCAGTCGGTTTCTTCTTCAAGAAGCATTTTGCCGAGATTTCCATGTCCTAAACCTACCTTACGGTTGTCCGCAACAGACCCCGGAATACAGAATGCCTGAAGACCTTCACCGATAGCAGCAGCAGCGTCAGCAGCTTTCTTGCAGCCTTTCTTAATTGCGATCGCAGCGCCTACGGTATAAGCCCAGCAAGCATTTTCAAAGCAGATCGGCTGGATTTTCTTAACTTGATCATAAACATCAAGGCCGGCATCTTTGGTAATCTTTTCTGCTTCCTCGATGGAAGAGATACCATAGCTTTTTAAAACCTCATTAATTTTATCTATTCTTCTTTCATAGGATTCGAATAATGCCATAATTATTTTACCTCCTTATCTGTTCTGGGATCAATAATCTTCACAGCATCCTGTACACGGCCATACTGTCCGGATGCTTTTTCCCATGCAGTATTAGGATCATCACCCTTTTTAATAAAATCAGTCATCTTGCCGAGGCTGACAAATTTGTAGCCGATAATCTTATCATCAGCATCCAGCGCAATACCTGTGACATAACCTTCTGCCATTTCAAGATAACGAGGCCCTTTCTTTAAAGTGCCGTACATTGTACCAACTTGGCTTCTTAGACCTTTTCCAAGATCCTCAAGACCAGCGCCAACAGGAAGTCCGTCTTCTGAGAAAGCAGACTGAGAACGTCCATAAACGATCTGCAAGAATAATTCTCTCATTGCAGTATTAATAGCATCGCAGACAAGGTCTGTATTCAATGCCTCAAGAACTGTTCTTCCCGGAAGAATTTCGGCTGCCATAGCTGCCGAATGTGTCATACCAGAACACCCAATTGTTTCAACCAAAGCCTCTTGAATAACCCCTTCCTTAACATTCAGGGAAAGTTTGCAAGCACCCTGCTGAGGAGCACACCAGCCTACGCCGTGCGTAAAACCGGAAATATCCTTCACGTCTTTCGCTTTAACCCATTTTGCTTCTTCTGGAATGGGTGCGCAGCCATGATTGCCGTCGCGGGCAACTGTACACATCTCTTCAACTTCTTTCGAATAAATCATGTGAAAACTCCTTTCGACTACATACTTATTTTTATGTAGGGGATAATCCCCATGCATATGATAACATATCAATACAAATAAATTTTAAAGCATTAATATGTTACTCCACATAAAATATTTTCGCACAAATCTAGGAAAATAGCAATGAAAAATTACAATTTTCACCATATTTTTGGACAATAAAAATCACATAATAAAATGGTTGACAAAGCAAATATATGTGTGTATAATATAAAAATATGTGGTAAGAAATCTAGTAGAAGTTATTTCAGACGAGGATTACGATGCTAGTAAATTTAACAGATGTATTTACAAACGAAGGACAAGTACAGACTTTGGAAGTTTCCTATGAAGCAGATGCATTTTGTACACCGTTTGGAAATTTTCCGATTATAGACAAAACCCCTGTTTCGTTAAAGATTACGAATATGGGACAGTCAAAGGTACTTGTTGAGGGGAGCGCAGGCTTTGAATTATTGCTTGTATGTGACCGATGCCTCAAGGATGTTCCGTACCGCTTTCGATTGTCTTTTTCGCAGGAAGTGTTTTCGCCGGATTATAAAGGCGGGGATATAGAGGATGAAGCGGTAGAATTTATGGAGGGATATCAATTTAATGTGGATGCGCTGGTCAAGAGTGAATTATTGTTAAACTGGCCCACGAAAGTGTTATGCAAGGAATCGTGCAAGGGGATTTGCACAGTGTGCGGTAAGAATCGGAATGAGGAGGACTGTGGCTGTGATGCGTTTATTCCAGATCCTCGTATGGCAGCGATTAAAGATATTTTTCAAGGAAATAAGGAGGTGTAACAATGTCTATATGTCCAAAAAATAAATCTTCTAAATCCAGAAGAGATAAAAGAAGAGCAAACTGGAAGATGAGTGTACCAACGTTGGTAAAATGCAGCAAGTGTGGAGCATTAATGGTACCACACAGAGTTTGCAAGGCTTGCGGCTCATATAATAAGAAAGAGATTATTGCAGTAGACTAAAATTTTTGCCAGTGTTGTAAAATACTGTTAAGAAGAATGTTGTGTAAAAAGTTTGGCAATGCTGAACGATAGCAAAAAGGTTATGAAATAAGGATGGATAAGTTAATAAATAACTTGTCTGTCCTTATTTTTATGCACTAAAGCAGCGTACTTGTATAAAATTTTAAAATAATATTTACTTCCCTAATATTTTTATGTATAATGAAATATACTTTGTATTTTTGCAAAGCAGGAAAATGATTTTGAAAGGATAAGAGTGAACATAATGGTCGGTGCTGACGCAATAGTAAAATGTCTGGAAAACGAGAATGTATCAACGGTATATGGTTATCCCGGTGTGGCAATCTGTCCGTTTTATAATAGTATTCTCAATTCTGAGATACAGACAATTTTAGTAAGGACAGAACAAAATGCTGCTCATGCGGCAAGCGGAGAAGCACGAGTCACCGGCAAAGTAGGCGTTTGTGCTGTAACGAGCGGTCCCGGTGCAACAAACCTGATTACAGGGATTGCTACGGCATTTGCTGACAGCATTCCGTTGGTATGTATTACCGGACAGGTAAATAGTGAGCAGATAGGCAGCGATGTTTTTCAAGAGGTTGATATAACGGGCGCTGTAGAGTCTATTATAAAATATAGTTATATTATCAAAAATGTAGAAGATATTCCGCGTGTATTTAAAGAAGCGTTTTATATAGCAAATTCGGGAAGAAAAGGCCCTGTTTTAATTGATGTGCCAATTGATATTCAAAACGCTGCTCTAAAAAATTTTAAATATCCAGAGGAAGTCAATATTCGGGCATATAAGCCCACGGTTAAGGGACACGCAGTACAGATTAAAAAGGTTATCAAAGAAATTGAAAAGGCAAAAAGACCAATTATTTGTGCAGGCGGCGGTGTTCATTTAAGCAATGCAGTGCCAGAACTGCGGGAATTTGCCCATAAACACAGAATCCCTGTTGTTTCAACAATGATGGGGATTGGCGTAATGCCAACACAAGATCCCATGTATTTTGGCATGGTGGGAAATAATGGCAAGGCATATGCAAACCGTGCAATGAATGAATCCGATTTACTAATTATGGTAGGCGCAAGAGTTGCCGACAGAGCAATTAGCCAGCCAGATTTAATTATTACAAATAAGAGTTTGGTACATATAGATGTAGATCCTGCCGAGATTGGGAAAAACGTTGGCCCAACCATTCCGCTAGTAGGAGATGCGAAACATATATTCGAGGATATGGCAAGCCAAGAATTTGAATGTGAACATGAAAATTGGATTCATACGCTTGAAGAATACCGTGATACAATGGTACAAAAGCGTAATCCAAATCCTGATTATGTCGACCCTGCAGCATTTATTACAATGCTTTCTGATGAAATGAAATCGGATGCAATTTATGTGGCTGACGTGGGACAAAACCAGATTTGGTCGTGCAATTATCATGTGGTAAAGGATGGGCGATTTTTAACATCTGGTGGTATGGGTACTATGGGATATTCGATTCCGGCGGCAATGGGTGCAAAGCGCGGTAATATGAAAAAGCAAGTCGTTGCTGTCTGTGGTGATGGTTCTTTTCAGATGTCTATGATGGAACTTGCTACAATAATGCAGCATCACATTCCGGTAAAAATTATTGTACTAAAAAACAATTATTTGGGTATGGTGCGTGAGTTTCAGCATTATACATATAAAGATCGCTATTCTGTCGTAGATATTAAAGATGGCACGCCAAACTTGGAGAAACTTGCAGCGGCGTATGATATTCCGTTTTTGCGTGTAGAAAATATGTCGCATGCTTTGGAAAAAATTAAGGAATTTTTAAAAGAAGACAATACCATGTTAATGGAATGTCTTGTTGACCCAATGGATTTGGTAAAATAAAAAATGGGGGTTTTACATGAAAAGAATATATTCTGTATTAGTAGAGAACAGATCGGGCGTACTCTGTAAAGTCGCAGGTTTGTTTTCCAGAAGATGCTTTAATATTGACAGCCTTGCGGTTGGAGAAACAGAAGATTCCGCAGTATCCTGCATGACGATTGTCAGTTCCGGCAATCAGAGAACGATAGAGCAGATTGAGAAACAATTAAATAAAAAATTAGATGTGATTAAGGTAAAGACCTTTGAGGAAAAGGACAGTATCAGTCGTGAATTGATGCTGATTAAAGTAAAATATAACCGCGGCACGCGGCGTGATATTATGGAAATCTGCGAAATTATGAAAGCAGATATTGTCGATATGTCGAATACGATGATGATGGTGCAGATCTGTGATTTGCCGGAGCGCATAAAGGTTATGCTGGATATGTTGAAATCCATTAGTATTGTGGAGGTTGCAAGAACAGGAACGCTTGCCCTTCCTAAATGTGTTGACAATTAACAGTAGAATTGTTAAAATAATCTGATGTAAAGATTAATTCTTTAACAGTTCCTAAGGTTCAATGGAGGAAATATGATGCAGAACAGAGTTTTTCAGCTTTTGGTGGATAATAATGCAGGCGTACTAAGCCGTATCTCAGGGCTTTTTTCAAGGCGTGGATATAATATTGAGAGTATAACGGCAGGTGTAACAGCAGACCCGCGGTTTACAAGGATTACGATTGTCACATCAGGTGATGAAGAAATTCTTGCACAGATAGAGAAACAAGTAGCGAAATTGGTTGATATTAGGGATATTCATGAACTAAAACCAGAAAAGAGTGTATACCGCGAACTTTGTTTGATTAAAGTGAAATCAACGCCGGAGAAACGACAGGGAATTATTGCAGTTTCGGATATTTTCAGGGCAAAAATTATTGATGTCAATGTAGATAGCTTAATCGTGGAATTAACTGGAACGCAATCTAAAATTGAAGCATTTATCGGACTTTTGCAGGATTATGAAATCCTTGAGATTGCAAGAACTGGTATTGCAGG
>CBCOYO010000141.1:813-2912 GCA_965114465.1 uncultured Lachnospiraceae bacterium | reverse complement strand
GCAGGACTTGGACGCGGTACGGACGAGGTTATTTATCTGGAGTAGTGCGTTACAAATTTTTATTAAGATATTTATGCATTTATACATAATTATAAATTTTATATTTTAATTAGGAGGAAGTTTTAAAATGTCAGAAGCAAAAATTTATTATCAAGAGGATTGTAACCTTTCTATGCTGGAAGGTAAAACGATCGCAGTAATCGGCTATGGTAGCCAAGGACATGCCCATGCGTTAAATGCAAAGGAGTCTGGCTGCAATGTTATTATTGGTCTTTATGAGGGTAGCAAGTCATGGGACAAGGCTGTGAAGCAGGGATTTGAAGTTTACACGGCAGCAGAAGCAGCGAAGAAAGCTGATATAATTATGATTTTAATTAATGATGAGCTACAGGCTGATATGTACAAGAAGGATATCGAGCCGAACTTAGAGGCTGGCAATATGTTAATGTTTGCACATGGTTTCAATATTCATTTCGGCTGTATTAAGCCACCCGCAGACGTTGATGTAACAATGATTGCGCCGAAAGGCCCGGGACATACAGTACGTTCTGAATATCAGGCTGGTAAGGGTGTGCCTTGCTTGGTTGCAGTAGAGCAGGATGCTACAGGAAAGGCATTGGAGATAGCACTTGCTTACGCACTTGCTATCGGCGGCGCAAGAGCGGGCGTATTGGAAACTACCTTTAGGACAGAAACCGAAACAGATCTTTTTGGCGAGCAGGCTGTTCTTTGCGGCGGAGTATGCGCATTAATGCAGGCAGGTTTTGAAACATTGGTTGAAGCAGGGTATGATGCTAGAAATGCATATTTCGAGTGTATCCATGAGATGAAGTTGATTGTAGATTTAATTTATCAGTCAGGATTTGCAGGAATGAGATATTCCATTTCTAATACTGCAGAGTATGGCGATTATATTACAGGCCCTAAGATTATTACAGATGAAACCAAGAAAGCAATGAAGAAGATTCTTTCTGATATTCAGGATGGTTCTTTTGCAAAAGAATTCCTGTTGGATATGTCACCTGCTGGACGTCAGGTACATTTTAAGGCTATGAGAAAACTTGCCTCAGAGCATCCTTCAGAGAAAGTTGGCGAGGAAATCCGTAAGCTGTATAGCTGGAATAACGAAGAAGACAAATTTATCAATAATTAATTTACATTGTATTACTTCCATAAAGGAACGGCTTATCTTTTAGGGATAGCCGTTCTTTTCTTTTTATGCACACGCCGATGCAGAGAAATTATTATGCCATTGCATGGCACGTCTGTGGAGCGATTAGGGAAGATGAGATTGATGTGCGTGCAAAGCGCACAAGGGGGATAAAGATGGATAAAAAAACAACAAAAAAGACAAATAATGCCGGCCAAATTATAATGCTGTTGGTATTTATGTTTATTGGAGCTATTTGCGGCATACTTATGGTACGATATAGTTTCTCTTCTATAAAAGAAGACTTTTCAGGTATGGAACTATTGTATTTATATATACGATTAATTATTTATATGTGTCTTGCTGTCTATCTACAGATAGTAATACATGAATTTGGCCATTTTGTGTTCGGACTTTTGACGGGGTATCGGTTTACTTCTTTCCGTATTGGAAGTTTTATGTGGATGAAACAAGACGAAAAAGTTCATTTTTTTAGAATGTCTGTTGCCGGAACAGGTGGTCAGTGTTTAATGGCTCCGCCGGATATGGTGAATGGGAAAATGCCGTATGTGCTCTATAATCTTGGCGGTTCAATTATGAATATGCTTACAGCACTTCTTTTTTTTGCATTTTATTTTCTAGGCAGAGGAATTCCTTATATTCCCATATTATTTTTTATGATTAGTATTATGGGCGCAGCGCTTGCATTGGGGAATGGGATTCCAATGCAGATGGGTGTTGTAAATAATGATGGATATAATGCAATGTCGCTTGGAAAATCTTCGGCAGCAATCCATTCTTTTTGGGTGCAGATGAAAACAAATGAAATGCTTGCAAAAGGTGTCCGCGTTAAAGATATGCCAGAAGAATGGTTTTCAATGCCAGAAGATACAGATTTAATGAATGGCATTACAGCGACAATGGCGGTATTTTATGCAAATCGGCTAAT
>CBCOYO010000141.1:237-803 GCA_965114465.1 uncultured Lachnospiraceae bacterium | reverse complement strand
GTCATTGTTTCACAGAAGTGTCAGCCTTAATTGACACTTTGATATCAAAGGAAACGGCGATAGTCGGGCTTTATAAAGAAATGCTTGTCTGTGATAGAATATATTGTGCATTAATAAGCGGCAGCGATACAGAAATTACGGAAACAATGGAAAAACTTTATACAAAAGAGCATAAAAAGTTTATCAAACAGATGCACAATAATTTATCAGTAATCCGTACAAAATATGCGCTGGCACTGCTCTATGAGAAAGATAATCATAAAGCGGAAGAAATGCAGAAACAGTTTGAAAAGTATGCAAAAAAATATCCTTATGTGTGCGATATTGAATCAGAGCGGGAATTAATGGAAATAGCAAGAGGGTTAGATTTATAAATGAATGAAAAAGTAAGAGAGATTTACAATCAAATATTGCAGCGTTTGGCTTTGGTTGATTTTGATAAAATATGGAAAGGATTTTATCAATGCAAGTTTGCACTATATACAGATGAAACGGTGTATTTTGCAGATACAACAATCCCAAAGGATAATCGGTTTGTGGGCAATACATCTTTGTTGTACAATGAC
>CBCOYO010000141.1:0-227 GCA_965114465.1 uncultured Lachnospiraceae bacterium | reverse complement strand
TGGAATATTCAGCAGACAATAAACGACGATTTAGATATAATTGCTTCACTTATGGTGCATGAAATGTTTCATGTATTTCAAAATATAGAGCAGGAAAAACGATTTCCATATGATTTGAAAATGCTGAACTATCCGGAAATAATGGAAAATTTTTCATTGAAAAGGTATGAAAATCAAATTTTATGCCAAGCTTTTTGTGCAGATGATTTGGAAGAAAAACAAAAACT
>CBCOYO010000140.1:0-8852 GCA_965114465.1 uncultured Lachnospiraceae bacterium | reverse complement strand
AAAAACATATCAAAATCTTTTTCAAAAAGTTCTTGACATATCACCAGAATGCTTTATGCCCATTCGGACAGATATAATAAATTTGAATTTGACATTTAATTACCTCTCAATAATGAAAAGTGTTGTCATATCATATTTAGTGTAACATAATTGTAAAGCAAAGTCTATTGATTTTCTAATACTTAGAAACTATAACGGTAGCAGTTCAGCCTAGGGGCTGTCGCAATAAGCTTTGCCGTTCCCTATCCGGCTAACTGCCAGATAGGTCGGGCTTTAGGTGTCAATTTCCATTTCCATTCTGCGGAACTTCCCCAGCGTTTATTTTGCTTTAATTGGGATATAATAGTCCATCTGTTCATATCCCATTATTTTTTTGGCAAGTGGCGACGTAATTATATTTCCTAATTCTGAACGTGATGTATCACGCTCAAATCCGTTTTCACTTAGAAACTTATCTATTTCTGTGTCCATAAGCTCCTTATCTGTTTTCTGGTCTATGTCGGTTGCTACAGCATAAAGACCGCCTTGGAAGTCTATTATTTCAAATTCGCTTGAAACATTCATTCCATCCTCATACATATACAGCCAAACAAAACCCTCTCCTGCCCAATATAGGAAATCTTTTGGAAATAGCCCCTTTTTTTGTGTAGATAACCATTCGTCAAATAGATTGAATTTTCCCTCTCCGAACATACCTATTCCAGACGAAACCATTTTACAGGTTGGCATTTCATAAATTCTTACACTTTGCATTATTGTTCCTCCAATCTCAATTTTTTGTTACTTTATAGTAGATACTTTTTCTATACTATTTAATATAGCACATATATCTTGACATCTTTTGTCAAGGTTTATTTTTCTTATAAATTTCCTGTGCCTGTGCAGCTAGAATAGCTTTTAAATACGTTGGTTCAATGATTTCAACTTGTGCTCCGAATGAAAGCAGATAGCCAATCAGCCATGTATCAACAGGCATTTCCGCACAGGCAATTAAATCACCGTTTTCTTGATATTCAATTTGGTTTTCGTCAAATTCATCATAAACACGATATGCAATTTCTTTTGAAAACAAAAGCACTATTCGGGAGCATGTCACTTGTAAACTATTTTTTTGCTCTGGGTATGGTCTTGGTATAAATGTATTCTCTAATAAATCCAACTCTAATATGCGATTCAATTTGAATATACGAAAATCCTGCTTTTCCACACAAAACGCTTTCAAATACCATCCTTTTGACTTATACAATAGTTTTAATGGCTGAATAATTCTTTTACTTCTTTCGCTCTTAGTATTTTCATAAACGATCTTTATTTCTTTGCATTGAATAACTGCTGTTTTTAATGTTTCAAATTTTGCGTTATCATAAGCACATTTTCCCCAACGTGAAAAATCCACTTCAAGCCAATTTTTTGTATTTACACTAAAAAGTGCTGATAACTTTGTTAGAATTTCTTTGCCGCCAATGTAACCTGTAGCCAATATACTTTGTATCGCTGTCAATATTTCCTGCTTTTCGTTTTCAGATAATATTGCCCTATCCATTATAAAATCTTGCAATAAGTATATCCCGCCATTTCTTCCTGTTTCAGTATAGATTGGTATCCCTGCGCTGCTTAATGCTTCCACATCACGGTAAATTGTTCTTGGAGATACTTCAAACTTGGCTGCTAACTCCGGAGCTGTAGCGTGACCCTTGTCTAAAAGATAATATATAATTTTGAATAAACGGCTATCTGCCATTGTTTCACCTCCCAATTAAGAATACCATAAAAATCTTAACATAGCTTAACAAGTTTTGATATTTAAAAAAAGTCTTGCTTGTAACGTAGCGTAATGGTATATGCTATATCACAGGAGGTAAATGATTATGGAAAAACACAAAGCGATACCACAAGGTTATATGACAGTGGGAGAGGTTGCAAAGAAAATGGGCGTCACTGTCCGAACGTTGCAATATTACGACAAAGAGGGCTTGCTGTCCCCGTCGGCAGAGAGTGAAGGCGGACGCCGGCTTTATACGGACAAAGATTTAGTTACACTTCATCAGATTATGTCCTTAAAATCATTAGGATTTTCATTGGATGATATCAAGCAGCGCCTGATTTATTTGGAAACACCGACAGATGTTGCAAAGGCTCTCACGAAACAGGCGGACGACATACGGAGAAAAATAGAGCAGTTAACGGCTTCTTTGACAGCCATAGAACAGCTAAAAGCAGAAGTGTTGCAAATGCAGACAGTGAGTTTCAAAAAGTATGCAGATATTATTGTCAATCTGCAAATGAAAAATGACTTTTATTATCTTATTAAGCGTTTTGATGATGAGATGCTTGACCATATCCGCAATCAATTTGACAAAGAGAGTGGCTTACTTTTTATGGACAGATTTAACCGTTTGTGTGATGACATCTTACAGCTTCAAAAACAAAAAGTGCCCCCTGAAAGTGAAAAATGCCAACAAATTGTAAAAGAATATTGGGATTTGATTATGGAATTTACAAACGGCGATATGAATATGCTGCCAAAATTAATGGAAATCGGCAGTTTTGATACCGTTACAAATGCGTGGGAAGAACAGCAAAAAATAATAAACGCTTATTTAGAGCCAGCATTGCAAGTCTATTTTTCAAAACTCGGAGTCAATCCGTTCGAGGAGGTGAAAGGATGAATTATGCAGTACAAGTTTGTGGATTAACGAAAAGCTATGGCAGCCATAGGGTGCTTAATGGGCTTGATTTTCAGATAAAAAAAGGAGAAATTTATGCGCTGCTCGGGATAAATGGCGCAGGAAAAACAACATCGCTTGAATGCATTGAGGGCTTAAGAAACTATGACAGCGGCACGATTCTTGTAAACGGAAAAGTGGGTATTCAGCTCCAATCTTCCTCCTTGCCCGCCCATATCAAACCGATGGAGGCTGTAAAACTGTTTGCAAAATGGAACAAGACAAAGATTGATTACTCAATGCTGAACGCACTTGGTCTGAAAGAAATTGAAAAGAAACCATATAATCAGCTATCTACAGGTCAAAAAAGGCGGTTACATCTCGCCCTTGCGCTGATTGGCAATCCAGATATTATTTTTCTTGATGAACCGACTGCGGGGCTTGATGTCGAAGGCAGAATTTCGCTGCATGAGCAAATCCGAAAGCTGAAAGCAGTAGGAAAAACAATTATTTTGGCAAGTCACGATATGGCGGAGGTAGAAACCTTATGCGACCGCATTGCTATTTTAAATCATGGAAATATTGTCTTTTGCGGCACTGCTTCGGAACTGACAGACAAAGTTGGAAAAAAATATTTTATCCATATCAAAACACAGCAAGGGGACAACACTTTTGAAACAGACAATATTGAAGACACGTTGATTTCCTTGCTTGCTGAATTAAAACAAAAAGAACTGCATGTATTAGATATCAAAGTTGACCGTGGCACACTGGAACAGCATTTTATGGAAATGACAAGGAGGGAAACAGAATGAACGGTTTTTTATATGGTGTAGTGTTACAGTGCAAATTAGATATACGAAGTAAGTCCCTGTTAATTACCTGTTATATTATTCCGCTTATATTCTTTCTTCTAATGGGTGGTATTTTTACTTCTGTTATGCCTGATATGAAAAGTACACTAATACAAGCTATGCTTGTGCTAAGTGTTTCAATGGGCGCATTTGTAGGACTTCCGCCATCGTTGATTGAAACTTACGGAAGTGACATTAAAAAGGTTTATCAAGCAAACGGCGTGCCGATCTATTTAGGACTTGTAACCATGTTTCTCTCCGCATTTGTGCATTTGATGACTGTCTGTATTGCGATCGTGCTGCTTGCTCCTATACTATTTGAAGCAGCTTTGCCGGTACAGCTTCCGATCTTCTTTGCTGCACTTGCGCTATACATACTGGTGTCATTAAGCATTGGTAGCATTTTAGGACTGATAATAAAAAGTCAGGCGAAACTGACGATGATAGCCCAATTATTGTTTTTACCCTCGATTATGCTTTCGGGAATTATGTTCCCCCTCGACTTTCTGCCAGATTTTTTGAAAACAATAGGACGCATTTTCCCAGCTTTTTGGGGATACCAATTGATGCTGGATGATGGATTTTGCCTTGGAAATCTTGGGTATTTAATTTGTGTCTTTTTTGCGGCGGTAATTGTATGCGGGGTTGTTTTAAAAAAACAAAAATAGAAGATGAACTTACCCGTCACTCTGAAAAGTCCTATTTTAGTACTAGTATAACCCGCGCTAAATAACCTTATGTTTTACTTGCCTATTTTCCTGATAACACTACTTCCCAAGCCTCGACGTAGCCACCGCTACGCCTGCGTTTGTGAAGCAGTACTCTCAGAAAAATATTCTGCGTCAAACATTAAGGTATTAAGCGTGGATTATACTAGTCTTTTTGTCATAGTTATTTGTTCCATTACATTTTATTGTTCCCCTCTTTTTGGATATGTCTACACAGGTAACAGTTCAGATAACCCATTGAACTGTTACGTATCCAGTCATTGGAAATCGCTTCGCAATGGGCTGGATACCTCCAACCACTACATCTTATTACAGGGCTGTCGCATTAAGGAAAATAGATACAAGATATTATAGCACTGTATTGTGTTTTATACTATATCTTGTATAATTAAAACTTATTGCGACAGCCTCTACCTGAACTGTTACTCCACAAATACATTGATTAATTGCATGTATGCCATTTAGATTTGTGTATTCCTTTAGGTTCTCTGTAATTTCCTTCCTAATTTCTGGTTTCATAAAGTGAAACACTCCGCTACTAAAGATTTTCTCAAAGCATCATCCTTTCATGCTTGAGTATTATAAAGCTGTTCCTTTCGTTGGGATAAATAAATGCTGCATATCTACATTTTCCAAAGTCAGCAGTTTCACCTTCTTGTCTATTCCTCCAGCATATCCCGTCAAGCTTCCGTTTGTTCCAACTACTCTGTGGCAGGGAACAATAATCGAGATTGCATTGTGTCCTACTGCTCCGCCAACCGCTTGTGCGGACATTCGGGGCAGCCCCTTTTGTTTTGCTATCTCCTTTGCAATTTTGCCGTAAGTGACAGTTTTTCCGTAAGGTATCTTTTGCAGAATTTTCCATACGGAAATCTGAAAAGGAGTGCCAATCATATGGATAGGCGGATAAAAATGCGGCTCTTTACCCGAAAAATAGATAGTCAGCCATTCTTTCGTCTGTTCAAGAATTGGCGTGTTTTTTTCTTCATACACAAGACCAAGGTGGTCTGCGTAGTATTTTTCCCCATCAAACCATAATCCAGTTAGCCCTGTTTCATCAGCGGCAAGGAGAATGCCACTGATAGGTGATTGGTAATAAGTTATATACTGCATTTAGTACACCCTCTCATTGTAAGTTAATGTATTAATTCGTGTCAGTTCTATGTTCGTCCTTTGGATATCAAGTCCCTCTCCTAGTAGCCAATGGTGATAAACGTTGGGGAAATCTGTGCAGCGAGTTCGTCCCTTGGATATCAAGTGCCTCTCCTAGTACAACCACTACCCGCAGAACAGTTTGCACACCCACAGCCACAAGATGATTTTCCTTTTCTCTTACTGTGTACCATACTGATAATAACAGCCGCCACCACGATCACTAGAATTGCACTGATAATAATTGTTGCCATATTTTCCATAATCCATGTAAACATCAATACCCTCCTGTTTCAAGTATTATTATATTATCTTATCATTTTCAGCTTCATATTTGTAGTCAGCTTTGTTGCCTCTTTATATGGTCGAAACAGCATATAAATCATACCGCCGAGAATAACAATAGCAGCCAACAGTCCGATAACATTCAGATTTCCAGTGAATGCTGAACCAATCTGATTAACCATCAATGCCACCGCGTAAGCTAACCCGCACTGATAACCAATCGCAAACCACATCCATTTCGCATTGTTCATCTCTCGTTTAATAGCGCCAATTGCCGCAAAGCAAGGCGCACACAAAAGATTGAATACAAGAAAGGAATATCCTGCAACCAAAGTAAAGTTTGCACCAATTTCAGGCCATCCGCCGGGATAGAGGATTCCCATTGTACCAACGATATTTTCTTTTGCCACCAGACCTGTAATGGAAGCCACTGCCGCCTGCCAGTTTCCCCAGCCAAGCGGTATAAAAATCCATGCGATTGCGCTGCCAACTGCTGCAAGAAATGACTGATCCATTTCCTCCTCACCAAGCATCTGGATTCCTTCTGAAGTAAATCCAAAATAAGTCATAAACCAGATAACAATAGTTGAAAGCATGATAATCGTCCCTGCCTTCTTAATAAAAGACCATCCACGTTCCCACATGGAACGCAGCACATTGCCCACTGTGGGCATATGATAAGCTGGAAGCTCCATAACAAAAGGCGCTGGTTCGCCAGAAAACATTTTTGTCTTTTTTAACATAATGCCAGAAATAATAATCGCTGCCATACCAACAAAATAAGCACTTGTTGCCACCCATGCAGAACCGCCGAAAATCGCGCCGGCAACCATGGAAATAAACGGCACCTTTGCACCACAGGGAATAAAGGTAGTCGTCATAATTGTCATGCGGCGGTCACGCTCATTTTCAATCGTTCTCGATGCCATAATACCTGGAATCCCACAGCCAGTACCAATAAGCATGGGAATAAAAGACTTGCCAGACAGTCCAAATTTACGGAAAATTCGGTCAAGCACAAATGCGATACGCGCCATGTAGCCACATGTTTCCAAAAAAGCAAGGAGAAGAAATAAAACAAGCATCTGTGGCACAAATCCAAGTACCGCACCTACACCAGCTACAATACCATCGTTAATAAGTCCCGCAAGCCAATCTGCTGCGCCTACTGCCTCAAGTGCATTTCCTATGAGAACCGGAATACCGGGTACCCATATCCCATAAGCCGACGGGGCAGGCTTGTCGCCATACTGTTCCATCACTGCAACCGCATCCTCGTAATCTGCAAGGGATGCCGTTTCCACTATCACTTCCAGCGTTTCATCATCCGCCACCTTATAGGGAAAATCATCGGTGGGAAACGCGCCGTTTTCTTCCATGTAAGCATTGTAACCTTCTACGATAAGCGCCGCATCTTGGTATTCTTCAGAAGCCTCGCCATAAGCAAAAGAACCGATACCAAACAGATGAAAACCATCACCGAACAATCCGTCATTTGCCCAGTCCGTGGCGGAAGCTCCCACAGTCACCATAGATATGTAATATACCAAAAACATAATTGCCGCAAATATCGGAAGTCCCAGAAAACGGTTTGTTACAATTTTATCAATTTTATCAGAATTAGTCAATTTACCCACCGATTTTTTCTTTAGACACCCCTTGATAACACTCCCAATATAAATATACCGCTCATTGGTAATAATGGATTCTGCGTCGTCATCCATCTCCCCTTCTGCTTTCTTGATATCCGTTTCGATATGGGATAGAATAGACTCACTTAGATTTAACTGTTCCAAAACCTTATCGTCCCGTTCAAACAGCTTAATGGCATACCACCGCTGCTGCTCCTCTGGCAGTCCATGTACCACCGTTTTCACAATATGCGTAAGGGCGTGTTCCACCGTCCCTGAAAAAGTATGCGTCGGAATGGTTTTCCCATTCTTCGCTGCGTTAATTGCCGCCTCCGCAGCTTCCATAATCCCATTTCCTTTTAGGGCAGAAATCTCTACCACCTTACACCCCAAAAACCGCGACAGTTCCTCTGTATTAATCTTGTCACCACTTTTCTCCACCACATCCATCATATTTATAGCAACAACAACAGGAATACCAAGCTCCGTAAGTTGTGTGGTCAAATATAAGTTTCTCTCTAGGTTTGTGCCATCAATAATATTTAAAATTGCATCGGGGCGCTCGCTAATTAGATAGTTTCTTGCCACCACTTCCTCCAGAGTATATGGCGAAAGAGAATAAATACCAGGAAGATCTACGATAGTCACACCATCTTTCTTCTTCAACGTTCCTTCCTTCTTCTCTACCGTAACTCCTGGCCAGTTTCCAACAAATTGATTAGAACCCGTCAGAGCGTTAAACAATGTCGTTTTCCCACAGTTTGGATTACCTGCAAGGGCAATTCGCATACTCATTATTATTCCTCTCCTTCCTATTCGTTATTTCTAACTGTTTCAACTTCAATTATCTCCGCATCCGCTTTCCTAATGGATAGTTCATAACCACGAACGGTTACTTCAATCGGATCTCCTAATGGAGCTACTTTGCGAATCTGCACATCCACACCCTTCGTCAGCCCCATATCCATAATTCGGCGTTTGACTGCTCCCTCTCCATAAAGCTTCACCACACGGGCAGTGTCACCGACTTTTAATTCTTTCAGTGTTTTCATTTGCGTTACCCTCCTCATTTCATAATATTACACGGAAAATGCCTGAACATCTCCGCCTTGCATAAAAAGATTTATCCTGAGTCATCTGTAAAGTTAATGTTTTTACAGCTTCTTAGCTTTTCTTAACATTTTATTTAAACCATAATCTTCTGCGCCATCTCCCTGCTAACCGCGATACGAGAGTCCTTCACACTTACGATAACATTGCCTCCCATAGCGTTTACCACCGTGACTACCCCTCCCACGACAAACCCGAGGTTCTCCAAATGTATCTTGACTTCCTGTTTTCCTCCAATTTTTTTGATAATATTTTCTTCTCCTACTTTTGCCAGTGTAAGCGGCATTATATGTTCCTCCTTTCCGAACGTGTTATGTTAGGAACACGGGTAGAATATGAAATTCCACTCTGTTACCATACGACATTTTTGATGAGGCTGTCGCATTAAGACAAACGAATACAAGATATTCTAACTCTGTGCTAAGA
>CBCOYO010000139.1:0-8894 GCA_965114465.1 uncultured Lachnospiraceae bacterium | reverse complement strand
CTACATTTTATTACGGTCAGCGCAGTAAATGCGCAGACCTACCTAAACTGTTACAATAAGAATACACCGCCCGAACAAGAAAATTAACAAAATTTAATTTATTGTTTACTAAAATTATTGTTTTTGCAATTATATAAAGATACCAGTATAAATTTTGATTAATATCTTTATTTTATGATTAAGGCGTCAAAAGGGATAATTATGAAAAGTGAATACAACATATAGCATATATACATCAATCTAAGTCACCATATATTGTACCATTCTTTGAAAAATACCCTTTTGATGGGTCAATCATTTTATAGCTTATTGAGTTTGTTTTTGTGTATTTACACATATAAAAATATGTGTTTATTTAGCGTATATATTATATTATCAATCTAAGATATAATATTAATATAAAAAATCCACATTAAATAATTTTATAAAACTAAATCATATATTAAAAGTGATGAATTATCGGCATCCAAACACAAAAATGTTTTTTATATTTTATTAATGACAAATAATCAGTACTTCAATACTATTTGTTAAGCATTTGCCAATAATTGATAGGAGCATATAAATGTTTGAAATTGAAAAGCCAATTTATGTAAACAAGACATTTCGTATTGAAAAAGAATTTCTTGAAGAATTAGAAAAAGTTGCACAGCAAAATAAGATTTCTGTCAATTCCTTAGTTATACAATGTTGCAAATATGCATTAAGCCATATGGACAACTCCACATCTGACAGGAAATCTTAGTGATAATAAAAAGACCTCAGCCCCTTTCCTATTAAGCGCCAAGGTCTTTTTTCCTATTTATATTTTTCGTTCCCTATTATTCTATCCTTATCCTACGCTCCAACACTGGATGCAATAATCTCTAAGCTGCCTTGAATATGCACATTGCCAAATCCATTAGGCAGAATAAAGTGATCGCCTTTTTGAATTAACTGTCCGTTGATTAAACCATCGCCTTCTACAACACTCATAATCAAAAATGGATACGCTTGTACAAAATCCACTTCCTTATCAATATCCAACTTCCAAACACGATAGTAGCCGCATGACATCAGTAAATTCATCGCATTTTTTTCACCCTGTGCTACACTTATCACACTGTCTTTTACAGATTTTGCAGGTACGGTTATCACATCTAAACTTTTCTCAATATGAAGTTCACGTGGTTTTCCATCGGTTAAGCGGTTATAATCGTATACGCGATATGTTATATCTGAATTTTGTTGTGTTTCAAGAATTTCAATGCCACCCTTAATCGCATGAACCGTTCCTGGATCAATCTGAATAAAATCACCTTTTTTTACTGGAACTTCGCGCAAGAAATCTTCCCATCTGCCATTTTGAATCATATCCGTAAGCTCTGCTTTGTCTTTGGCATTGTGCCCGATTACTAATGTTGCACCTTCTGGTGCATCCAAAATATACCAGCATTCCGTTTTACCAAAAGAACCATTTTCATTTGCCCCTGCATAAGTATCATCTGGATGCACTTGTATACTTAAATCATCTTTTGCATCAATAATTTTAATTAAAAGCGGGAACCTGTCACCCCCAACATTTCCAAAAATTTCTGGTTCTTCTGTCCACAATTGGCTTAATGTCTTTCCAGCATATGTACCTTCTTTTATTGTACAGTCCCCATTAGGATGCGCACTAACAGCCCAACACTCTCCAGTATTATCTCCAGGAATCTCATAATTCCACTTGGTCGCCAGTTTATTTCCGCCCCAAATCATCTGCTTAAATACTGGCTTCATAAATAAAATTTCCTGTTTTCCTGCCTTGTTCACGCTTAAAATACCTCCATTTGTTTCCATCACTTTTTGATACCAATACGCAGAATCTTTTGCAATCCGCTTTTGCGTTGCATAGTCTACATATACCAGTCCAAACCGTTCACTGTAGCCCTTATCCCACTCAAAGTTATCAAGGAATGTCCATAAGAAATAGCCCCTGACATCAACACCCTCATCACACGCTTTTTGCAGGCTGGACAAGTATTTATCCAGAAAGTCAATCCGATTGCTGTCATGCACGCAGCCATCTGAAGCAATTTGATCATGACATCCCATACCATTTTCTGTTATATAAATCGGCATTTGATAACGTTCATGCAAAAACTTCACACCCCAGTACAAACATTCTGGTGTCACTGGCCAGTTTGTACCTGTTTTGGGAAAGCCTGCCGGTCTGCCGACATACTCCGGCTTCCCATCAGCACCCTTACGAATATAGTATCCATTGTATATATTTTGTCCCATAAAGTCAATTGGCTGGTGAATCAACTCCATATCTGCCTCTGTAATTTCAGGTAAGTAATCTTTAAACTTGTCAAGCCCTTCCTTGGGATAATGCCCCAGAAATACAGGATCGGCAAACCACGCCACATTCCATGTCCAATTTTCTATTGGCTGATCAAATCCAAAATAAACGCTTTTTGCCGCTTCAATATCCTCCGGCGTGTTCGTATATGGATATGCCACACCACAAGTTGGTGCATAACCAATCTTCAACGGCTGTTTTGCATATTTGCGAAGCTGTTTTACTGCCATTCCATGTGCACGCAGCGCATTGTGTGCAATCTGGAAAACCTTTGCTGGTTCTAATTTTAACCCAGGTGCATGAACACCATTTAGATATCCAAGCCCTACAAAACACTGCGGTTCATTCAAAGTAAAAATATATTCAGCTAAGTCAGTGAAATTTTCCGCAACAATCTTGGCATACTCGCCAAACCATTCAATAATATTTTCATTGAACCAGCCACCTTGCTCTTGCAGTTTTTGCGGCAGTTCCCAGTGATACATGGTAACATATGGCACAATCCCATTCTCTTTCATTGTTTGAATCATATCACGGTATAACGCAACCGCTTTTTCGTTGACACGTCCCGTTCCTTCTGGCATCAGCCGCGCCCAGCTTAGAGAAAAGCGATATGCCTTTACGCCAAGCAGCCGCATCATTGCGATATCCTCTTTATAACGGTGAATGTGATCACAAGCCACATCCCCGTTTTGATTGTCGTACACTCTGCCCTCTTTTGCAAAAACATCCCAAATGCATTCGCCTGCACCGTCTTCTTCATCACGCCCTTCTATCTGATAGGCGCTGCTTGCTACTCCCCATACAAAATCCTTTGGATACATAAAAACCTCCATTTAACTTCCTATACTCACGAACGATTAGATTTTCCTTTCTGCACAGCACGTATTGTCCGCTTATACAATATGGGCTGTGCAAAAATTGGAAAATCTTTAACGATCGTTAGTATAATATTGTCTGTTTAATATATTTTATCAATACCTCTGCTGCCTGTTTATGACATAAAGCCCCCGGATGATATCTAGAACCGACATTCGTGTCATCTGTATTGGGAAGCTGTAGATATGAAACATTTCTATCACCAGTTTCTGCAATATACTCCGAAATCGCATTACAAATATCTAGCTGCAATGGTACCCCTAACATTCCGTAACACCAGATAACAGCCGCCTTAGGATTACATTCCCGCAGCATATGCAAAAAATTCTTTACAGCATTCTGTATTTTTTTTATATCGTCCCGATTAAGAGAACCATCCGCATTTTTACGCATTTTATTGCGCTCGCCTGTCTGCTCGTCCACCCACTCTGGCTGTTCAAAAGAACCTGCATCATTTGTTCCTAAATTTACAACGACAATATCTGGCTGCCACGTTTCAAAACGATGCGGCTGTTTTCCCCCAAGCTGTTCGTTTTTCTTTCCCGAAATCAAACTGCACACTTCACGATAATAATTTGGAATTGCACAGCGAAGACTATTGTCCCAAGCATTGTGTATTCCCCATCCGCTCTGCGAAAATACACGATACTCCGCATCCAATTCCTTTGCTGTTAAATAGGCGTAATCACGCAAAGAAGAAAAAAACATTGGTATCCAATCTTCTTCCTGTTTTGCCCCAAACAGCCCTTCTCCAGAAGTAATACTGTCGCCGATAAACTCTATTTTCAGCGCCTTCTCTTCCACAGGATACATCTTCCCATCAAACTGCAGCGCATGGATATGAATAAATGAATTTTCATCATCACTCATTGCCTGTAAATCCTTGAAAAAACGTACATTTTTTATCTTATCTGCATTCATTCCCCGAAATAATGGTACCCAATACCTGCCTTTTGGCAGCATCTGCCTGCCAATCCAGTCGCCATTGATTGTATAACTAAACCATGGCTCAAATAAATTATATGTAACCTCCACTTCTACGGAAAGCTCTGTCCCCGAAACATTACATTCAAATCCGCTTGCTGTCCAAAACAACGTTAAAGGTTCACGACACTCTGTCGTCCTTCCATGTACCTTTAAATCTGGCAGTTCCTTTAACTGCACAATCCGCACCTGATCTGCCATTGATTCCTCACGCTCCTTCCCCAATTTCTTTCAAACAATATTATAAGCAGCCAATTTGCATTTTTTGTTATGCCCGCAATCAAATCATTTATAAGTATATACTCACGAACGTTAAGGTTTTCCAATTTCTGCACAGCCTATATTGTATAAGCGGACAATACGTACTATACAGAAAGGAAAATCTAACCGTTCGTGAGTATAACAAAAGCAGACGTAGATACATTACTTATCCACTTCTGCTCTTGTGAACGTGTGCTGCTTTCGCAAGATATTTCCTCAACACACTGTTATCTCCTGCCAATCTCCTTATCAGATTCTGTAAGCTTGCTGTTATTCTTAATATAATCCACAATATCGTCTACTTCTGTAAAAGCAAGTCCAACATAGCTGTCTGCTGCTCCATAATATACTGCGATTCTTCCGGTTTCAGAATCATGGATTGTTGCGCATGGGAAGCATACATTTGGTACAAAACCTCTTTCCTCATACCACTCCTCTGGTGTTAAAAGGAAGTTCTGGCAGCGATATTTTACAATAGAAGGATTGTCAATATCCAAGATTGCACCACCAATAGAATATACCAATCCATTGCAAGTACCCGTTACGCCGTGATAGAACAACAGCCATCCTTCGCTGGTTTCAATGGGAGCTGCGCCGCCGCCGATTTTAACAGACTGCCACCATTCATTGCCCTTGCCCATAACATGTCTATGCTTGCCCCAATAAACCAAATCAGGACTCTCACTGATAAAAATATCACCAAACGGCGTATGTCCGCTGTCAGAAGGACGGCTGAACATTACGAAATTACCATTGATTTTGCGCGGGAATAATACTGCATTTCTATTAAATGGAAGGAACGGATTCTCAATTCTTGTAAATGTCTTAAAATCTGTAGTCTTTGCCATTCCAATTGCTGCGCCATAGAAATCACCGCACCAAATAATATAATACGTATCCTCAACCTTTACCAAACGAGGATCATATGCATATACCGGCATAAACGGCTTACCTTCCTCGTCTACAAAGTTAATTTTGTTCTCGTCGAAATCCCAGTGAATTGCGTCTTTGCTGCGTCCCATATAAATATAAGGAATACCATTTGTCTGCTCTCCACGAAATACACCAATAAACTCGTCGCCGTAAGGCATAACTGCACTGTTAAAAATCCGCGCTACGCCTTTTACGGGATTTCTACCAATAATCGGATTCTCCGTATATCTCCAAATAGGCGCATCCTTTAATCCTTCTGGTCTTTCCTGCCAAGGCATATTTGGCACTGCTGGGCTAATCATTTTTACTTTGCTCATTATTCAATCCTCCATAAATTAAAATAGTAAATATCGTTGAAATAACAATCTTATATTAAAATCTACTGTACAAACTTCAATATAAAATTTTATTTATTTCTTCCTGATGCAATAATAGAAACCAAATAGAATGGTACTTTGTCCTCCTGATGCGTTTCTATTAATTCAATTTCCACGGTATGCGTTCCAAAAGGTAAATGCTCTGCCAATGTTTCCAAATGCAGGCTGTCGCCCCATGTTTCCTCGAAATTTCCATCTAAAATCACTGCCTGCTCCTGATTGCCGTCTATCACTGCACGCGCAATTGGTGTCGGCTTGTCCACTGTTTTGCGATACTGTACCCCAATACAAGTCCCTTCAACAGCAAAACAAATCTTTGCTCCTTCTTTGTCTGCGGTCCATCCGCACCGGAAAATTTCACGAATATCATTTTGCGGCGTATTATCCGCTGTAAAACCATTATTCTGTGTTAAAATTCCCTGACAATTATGGTTGCGATACCGAATAGAGTTTTCATAGGCATTTTGTGTAATCGGTGTAATATCACCCAGTGCCTTATCTGCCTTCTCTATATTAGAATCCGAACCCATTTCTTTATAGATATCCGTAAGGAAATCCGTAATCACATCTGCCATAAAACCATGTCCAAGATCATTTGGATGCAGATCATCCTCTGTAATATCACGGCTTGTCATTGTGCCGTCAAGAACCTTTGCATAAATCGTCGGTTTCATTCCTACACATGGAATCCCATACGCTTCTCCGACTTTCACATGCTGTGCCTGCGCATTTATCCCATCGTCATACCGTACACTGTTTACAATCAGGATAGCAGGATTCGTCTTGCTGCCATAAATTTTCCTGATTAGCCCCTCGTAGGTTTCCAAAAAGTGCGGATTGTCGTCATCATTCACGCTAAATTCTACCACGGTAAAATCAATATCTTTTGAAAGTAAATCACTGTCTGCCCGTGCTACGCCAAACTGTGATGTTGTTCCGCCAATTCCTGCATTCACATAGGTAATGTTTGATTGGGGAAATGTATTACACCACCATTGATAGACCAAATAGGCATAACAGGTTTTTGGTGTAGAGGACAGGCAGCCCTGCGTAATGGAACCGCCCAAAAAACCAACGGTAATGTCTTCCCCCGCCATCGCCTTTTTCATCACTCTCTCAATTCGACAAAAATTTCCTTTATTCAATACCCCTTTTTTTAATTCGATTCCATAATCCAATGCTTTCACGATTGCACCTGCCCTCATCATACTTTAATTGATCAGAGAAAATCTTTCCCCAACTCTGTGCATAAAAATTTATTTCTGCATAAATGCAAGATTTTTCTTAATAAATTCACAGCGCTGCTCCACGCACTTTACGGAACGCAGCGGATCGGTTGGTGTGTTGAACACATAATCTACCAGCTTTTCCACCGTTGTCGTTGCCACATGAAGCCTTGTATCACTTGACGCATAATAGATATACACGTCCCCGTTCTCTCTTGCAATCGCGCCGTTTGTAAAAATAACATTGGAAACATCTCCCACACGCTCGCCGCCAAGCGGTGCAATTAAAAATCCATTTGGCTCTGCAATAACCTTTGTCGGATCGTCTAACGCTGTAGCAAACGCATATACAACGTAACGCAATCCTGCCGCGGTATTACGCACACCATGCGCAATATGAATCCAGCCTTTATCAGTCTTAATCGGAACTGCACCAGCACCATTCTTTGCCTCTGTAATCGTATGATATTTCCGCTTACTGGTGATAATCTCCTCGTCTATCACCGCATGGGTAATATCGTCGCACAGTCCAAAACCAACTCCGCCGCCGCTGCCTGTATCAATAAAATCATCCATGGGTCTGGTATAAAACGCATATTTGCCGTTTACAAACTCTGGATGCAGCACAACATTTCTCTGTTGTGGAGAATTGAGTGTCTTCAAATTTTCCAAGCGCTCCCATGTTTTTAAATCCTTTGTGCGCACAATACCCGCCGCCGCTACTGCCGCTGAAAGGTCATTGACGCTGGTATCCTTACTCTCGGAGCAGAATACGCCGTAAATATAACCATCCTCATGCTTTGTTAAGCGCATATCGTAAACATTTGTTTCCTCTGGGCAAATATCCTCCAATAAAATCGGATAATCCCAAAAACGAAAACCGTCAATTCCATTGTCGCTCTCTGCTACCCCGAAGAAGGATTTCCTATCATTTCCCTCAATCCTTGCAACAAGATAGAATTTTCCATTTAATTCAATTGCACCAGCATTAAATACCGCATTTACACCAAGACGCTCCATAAAAAATGGATTCGTTTGCGGATTCATATCATATTTCCAAAAAGGCGGGATATGGTCGCGTGTCAGAACCGGATACTCATAACGGTCATAAATCCCATTGTAAAAATCACTCTTTACATTTTTGCGGCTGACTGTTTCTTCATACCGCTTTGTTACCTTTGCACAATTTTCCTCAAAAATATTATTCGCCATATTATTCCCCTATTCTTTTCATTACTTCAAAACACATTCTGCCATTATGATATGGACATTTCCAAGGCTCTAATATTGGCTTACCGCTATCAGGCGTACCGTCTGCCTGAACACGCCAATACCATTCCCTGCCTTGTACATACCCATCACGCATATCAATAAGATACTTTTTAATAAACGCCCAAATATTCTGTGCGGCTTCAAGGTATTCTTTCCTGCCGCTCTTTTCATAGCCATTTAGAAATCCGACGATTGTTTCTGCCTGTACCCACCAAATACGCCATTCATCAACAACCCCTTTCTCACATTCATTTGCAAGAGAGTTTCCGTTAAAAGCGACCTTATAAATCTGGTTTGTTAAATCCATTGTAATCGGCGTCATTTTCTGTCTGTAGACTTCGTCGCCCAATACATCTACACCACGGTCAACCAGCCACGCCGTTTCAATATCATGTCCATACGAATGCAGGTCAATTATCGGGTTCCATTCCTTATCAAAAAATACCTCTTGGCGATGCAGTTTCGGATTGTAAACCTTATCGGCAATCAAATCCATCATCCACTTGATTTTCTCTGCAACTTTTTCATTGTGATCGACACGATAAAGTTCTGTGTATGCCTCGAAAACATGCAGAAGGGTATTCATTGTCTTATCCGCCATTACACCGTTCTCAGAAAGCTTCTCATTGTCAATCT
>CBCOYO010000138.1:0-8928 GCA_965114465.1 uncultured Lachnospiraceae bacterium | reverse complement strand
ACCGTTAAGATTTTCCAATTTCTGTACAGCCCATATTGCATAAGCGGGCAATACGGGCTATGCAGAAAGGAAAATCTAATCGCTCGTGAGTATATAAGCAATTGCCGGCAGTTACACCAAGAACGAGGGTATTTATATGGGCAGGAGAGTGATTTTTCATATAGATGTTAACAGTGCGTTTTTGTCGTGGGAGGCGGTTTATCGGGTGCGGTTTTTAGGGGAGCGGCTGGATCTACGCACAATTCCGTCAGCAGTGGGCGGTGATATTGCCAAGCGGCGTGGCATTATTTTGGCAAAGTCTATTCCGGCAAAAAAATATAAAATCCAGACAGGCGAACCGGTGGTAAGTGCGCTGCGCAAATACCCCCAATTGGTACTAGTGCCACCACGTTATTCATTGTATGAGAAATGTTCGAATGCGTTTATGGAGATATTAAAGAAATATTCCGATAAAGTGGAGCAGTACAGTATTGACGAGGCATTTATGGATATGACAGAAATGGAACTGTTGTTTGGAAAGCCTGTTGTTGCAGCAAATACAATAAAGGATGAAATATATCATAACTTGGGATTTACGGTAAACGTCGGAATCTCTGACAATAAGCTGCTTGCAAAAATGGCAAGTGATTTCCGCAAGCCCAATCGGGTGCATACGTTGTTTTCGGAGGAAATAGAGCAGAAAATGTGGCATCTGCCAGTAAGGGATTTATTTTTTGTAGGCGGCGCAACAGAACAGAAGCTGCATTCAATTGGGATTCAGACAATTGGGGAGTTGGCGAATGCGGATGTTACGATGTTAAAAGCTATGTTTAAAAAGCATGGGGAAATCTTATGGAATTTTGCAAATGGCAGAGATGTATCGGAAGTGGAAGCCGAGCCGCTGGAAAACAAGGGCTATGGCAATACGACGACAATTCCTTTTGATGTGACGGATGCGCAGACGGCAAAGATGGTGCTGCTTTCTTTGGTGGAAACAATTGGCAGGCGGCTGCGCAAGGATAATGTGTCGATTGAGGTGGTTTCTGTGGGTATCCGTTACTGTGATTTTCACTATGAGTCGCATCAAGGAACGCTACGGTCGCCGACAAATATTACACAGGAAATTTATGAAATGGTGTGCAGGCTGTTTGATGAACTATGGAATGGCGCGTGTATGCCAATTCGTCATTTAGGCGTGCATACGAGTCGGATAACGCACGAGGCACAGAGTCGTCAGATAACATTGTTTGACAATAAGGATTATGAGAAATTGGAAAAATTAGATAGGGCAATTGACAGTATCCGTGAGCGGTTTGGTGCAGATGCGGTACAGAGGGCATCATTTTTAAAGCAGAAGCAAATCGATCATATGGGCGGCGGAATATCAAAATCTATGAAATAGAATAAGTGTTCTAAAAAAGGAGAGCAAGTAATGGCATTTCGTTTGGGAGAGATAATAGAGAAAAAAGAGCATGGAATTTTGCGTGGTGTACAAAGAGAAATTGCCTGCGAATGCTGGTTTACCAGCAAAGGCAGGACAATTCCCAAGATTATAAAAGTAATGGATGAAGAAGGCTTTCTGCATACGATCCAAGAAATACAAGTGCTTGCAACCGAAGAAAAAACGTATTCCGGCATACAGACTGTAGAACATTTATGCCGTATTTCCTTTGGCGGCAGAATGGAACTGGTAAAACTTGTTTTTACCAAAGAAAGCTGTACATGGTCTATTGTGGTTGCGTAGTGGACGTTTTCCAAGGATAAATGTATACTGCAAGGTTGTGCGCATATTGTTATACTTAGCATCCGTATTTTTGACGCTTAGTATAATTTATGTGTAAGCCAAAATTATCGCACTTGATAGGAGTCCGCATTATAACTGGAAACGGGAAGTAATATCGCGCAGTTTTTCAGCAGATGCCTTACAGTTTGTGGTGCGGCGAAACGTTTCAGAAGTCAGTTTTACTACATCCGCCGTTTTTTCCGCTATCGCCCCGACACCGATCTGTGCGCCGTTAATTGTGCTGTTAATGCCCTCCATGGATGTAGTAATCTGTGCAATGCCATGTTTTAACTGCCGGACTTCGTGGTTGGTCTGCGACATAAAGTCCTCTATGGAAAGCGCTGCGGCACTGTATTCCTGACTGGAGGTCATAAATCCAGTGTAGTCAGCCATTACGCGGTTTTCCAGAAAATCGAGTGTGTCAATAAGGCATTTTGTCAGAGTTCCAATGGAAAGATTTACTTGGTTTACAATGGTAACAATATTTGCACTTGCGTCGGTGGTTTGTGCAGCAAGTTTTGCAATTTCGCTTGCAACGACAGAAAAGCCTCTGCCCTGTTCGCCTGCCCTTGCCGCTTCAATGGAAGCATTGAGCGAGAGTAGGGTAGTTTGTTCTGCAATATCCTGAATAGTACTAGCTAGGTTGTTAATTTTGTCAACTTCATTTGCTTTATCAATAGCCTCGTTGGAAGTTTCACGGATAGATCCATAGAGTTCCAGCGTTTCCTGACGCGCAGAAGTGGTTCTATCTGAAATTTCAACGGATTTATTTCGAACATCTGTTGTAAGACGTGTCCCGTCCTTAATTTTATCAGCAACAAAAACAACGCTGTTGTTCATATCCTTAATATTGTCGTTGACGTGATCCGTAGTTACGGAAGTTTGCGTCATACTATCCGCAAGTTCTTGGTTGGTGGATAGATTGTTGTTGGAGGCGTCGTTAACTTGTTCGGAAATATCGTAAAGTGTATTGGCATCTGTTACCAGCTTTTCGGAAATATCGTTAAGTTCGGAAACAATTTCCGTTAAATGCTGTTTCATATGTGCTACAGCATTGCCCATAATACCGATTTCGTCGTTGGTTTTCGGTATGGTGTGATTGGTGCTTAAATTAAATTCGGAAATATCGTTAATTACAGTAGTTAATGCGGAAACGGGACGCGTTATTCTTGAAGTAATACCAAGCCCGATAATCAGCGCCAGTACAAGGAAAATGCCGCCAACTGCCAATGTGTAAAAGCCAATGGTTAAAACGGGTTTTATCACATCTGATTCATCTGCTTGTACCACAACAACCCAGTCATTGACAGTGCACATAAAGGCTACATAAACGGGTTTCCCATCCACTGTACATCTACGCACATCGGCGGTTGTAATATAGCCTTCTTGCAGGCGCTGTACAACTTCTTCGATAACGGCATTATTTTCCAGCTTTGTGCCAACCCGTTCGGATTCTTGGTGATAGAGATAAGTACCATCGGTATCAACCAGATAGGCATGGCTTGATTCCATTGTGCCGATACCCGTGCTGTAGAGAATATATTCCAGACTAACTTCAAGGTGATTGCGCTCGGCATCGCCATAAAAACTTTCATATAAAGTAGATGATGCGGAAACGCACACATCATATAGGTAGCTTTTGCATAGTTCCACAATATTTTTGCGGTTAATAATATAGGAAACAATTAGGATCCCGGCAATTAACAGTATGGATGTGGAAGCAATTAAAGCTGCGATTTTAGAACGAATGGATTTGATTCTCATAGTACCTCCTATTCTGCGGTTTTCTGCGCTGCCCATGCATCTTTTACGCTTTGTACAACAGCGTCCCATTCGCATTCGCCTTTTGCGTAATTAAAGAGCATTGCGCCAAAATCATCCTTAAATTTCTGGCTGGGAAAGGTAGAAAAAATCCAGTTTACCGCATTGGTGGATGGGTCGTTCATATCCTCGAGAACCTCGCGCGCAAGCGGGTTGTCTGGATTTTCGTCCTCTGTAAATGTATTAAATGGTGAGATAAAGCTTAACTTGTTTGTCACATAATCCTTGCCTTTCTCAGAACTGTATACCCATTTAATAAAATCAATTGCTGCCTGCTGTTCCTCTTTGGTAGATGTGGAATTAACACAGAGATAATTTCCAGTACCAATGCAGAGCCCTTGGCTTTCCTCGCCGTCAATGCCCATATACAGCGGCAGGTATTTTACATTTTCTTCTAATACTTTGTTACCTTCTACACTTGCAATCTGACTCCATGCCCAATTGCCGTTTTGTACCATTGCGGCTTTTTCTAGCGCAAACTCTTCCATAGAATCTGATACAGATTTTTTGGATAATGCTGTTGGAATTGTGCAAGAATTGCCGATATATAAATCAAAGATATTTTTATAATTTTCCGCGTAAGTGAAATCTAAGGTGTCGGTGTCGGAAATATTTTTGTCACGGAACTCAAAGTAAACAGGAACATTTGCCAAATGTGTCTGCCAGCGCCAGTCCTCGCCAGAGCCAAAGGAAGTGGAGGCAAACACACCTTCGATTCCCAGATCGTCTTTATGGCGTGTCATATCTTCTACAACCGCCTTGAGCTTATCGAAGTTATTGACTTCTTCCATACTTGAGAAGGACACTGCTTTGGAGGAAAGTGCAAAATATTTTTGCATAATAGCGTCGTTGTAGATAATTCCGTAACCTTCTACAACATACGGAATCCCGTAAACGCCATCGCCGGAAGTAATAGCAATGCCTTTGTCTAGCTGCCATGTATACAGTTCTGTATCACGCAAGTCCAGACAGAAGTTTTTCCAGTTGCTGTAGCCGATCGGCCCGTTAATATGAAACAGCGTCGGTGCGTCTTTTTTTGCCATTTCGGCTTTTAAACGCTGCTCGTAGTTGCCGTTCGCAACTGTCAGCACTTTGACTTCAATGCCGGTTTCGGCTTCGTAGTCCTGTGCAATTTCGCGCCAGACGGTTGCCACTTCCGGCTTGAAATTTAGATAGTAAATGGATAGTTTTTCTGCACCTGCGCTGCATCCGCCAGCAAATAGGCAGACAAAAAGCGCAGCAGCAATGATTCTAATACGTTTCATAGCGAACACCACTCCTTTTTCACTTGTATTATCCGCATTGGTATTTTTGTGCGGGTTACTTAGCTAATAATAATATTGTAGAAGATAGGGGTAAAAAAGTCAATGAAAGAACGAAAGAAAACGAAATAATTGTAGAAATCTAGTAACGAAATCTTGCTGTTGGAATAGTGTAAGTAATAATGAAAATTTAGTTATAGATGCGGAGGGCAGCGTAAGAATGCAGATAAGGGCAGTAATAAAAAAATATGGTATTTTGGGAATAATACTGCTTTTGGGAATCGTGGTGGCAGTTTTATATCGTTTTAATTATATTCCTCATAAAATGTATACCAATGAACAGTTCGGCATTACTGCCTATGTTAGCGTCTATGATAAGGATAAGGATGGCGTGGAGGATCAGACAGATATTTTACAGAATGCGAAAAGTTATGTACAGACAAACCCGAAATATAAAAGCAAGTATTATGAAACGGGTTATCCCAATGATAGATATGGTGTCTGTACAGATGTAATAGCATTTGCGCTGAAAGGGGCAGGATATGACTTAATGGAGCTGGTTAATGAAGATATTTTAAAAGAACCTACGGCGTATAATATAGAAAAACCAGATAAAAATATAGATTTTCGTCGCGTGCGCAATTTGTCGGTGTACTTTCAGCGCAATGCACTTTCGCTGACAACAGATATTGACGAGATTGCACAGTGGCAGGGGGGAGATATTGTGCTGTGGAAAGGACATATCGGCATTGTTTCTGACCACCGCAATCAAAAGGGAGTACCATTTGTAATTCATAATGCGAATCCAATTCAGGCAGGATATGAGGAAGATATCCTTGCAATATGGGGCAAAATTACAGGGCATTACCGCATAACAGGGGAGTAATATGGGTCTGTCGCATTAAGGAAAACATATACAAGATATTATAATACTGTACCACATTTTATACCATATCTTGTATAATCAAAACTTATTGCGACAGCCCCATGAGAAAATAAAGAATCCTTGCGATTCTAAAATATAAGGGGGTATCAATATGTGGAGTACAAACACAACAGAACGTATGAGCAACAAAGGTTTCGTTGGCGTGAACGGTCGTACGATGACAGTGGCAGGCACGAAGCGAGAGGCGCAGGTAGAAAAGCAGACAGCAAATACGCAGCGCAATTTTACGCAGCGTTATTCTAATGGAGGTGTGCGTCTTGGATATCAGGATATTGTGTCGCTTTCGGAAATGCCCAAAGAGGGGCGTGTGCTGGTACGTGGTAGGATAACAGGATCTGCATCTGCTGGAAAGAAAACGTGGAGGAATGCAGCGCAAGAACCTGCTTCAAACGAAGATATTGCCAATGAAGAAGTAAGACGTGCCGAAGAAAAACGTAGAGAACAGGAGCAGCAGAAAAGGATTATTACACAAAAAGAGATGTTCCGCCAGATGATTCAAAAACAGAGGGAAGCTGCGAAAAACGGAGAAGAACGTGCAGACGATATGGCGAAAATTATGGAGATTGCTAGACGAATTGCGGACGGCGATACCGTGCCGCAGTCGGATGAAAAGAAGTTAATGGAATACAGTGCAGACTTATATCAGGTGGCGAAGGCGTCTGCAATGGCAAACCGTGATAAAGAGCATAATAAATATGATGCTCTGTTTGATGACGAGGAGGATACACCACAGAAAATGTTAGACGAAAACAACCAAGAAACGCCGTTTGGAGCGATGACAGACCAAGGGGAAACGGCAGTTTCAGCGGAGAACGTCGAGATGGCTGGCATGGTATTATAAGTAAAGAACTATAAGCATAGTGCATTTTCTGTCTTGGTATGCCGTTTTCTGTAGTGGTGATTGTTTATACGCACAAACGATTAGATTTTCTTTTCTGTACAGCACGTATTGCCTGCTTATGCAATAAGGGCTGTGCAGAAATTAGAAAACTTTAAGTAACAGTTCAATGGGTTATCTGAACTGTTACAATTTTAACGGTCGTCAGTATAATCTTCTGTTGACAATAATCTACAAACGGGAAGTTATTTTTCTAATAATTTCAAAAACCTTTTTTCATTCATCTGTTCGTTTGTAATATAGTTACCATCTAAAAATAATGCATAAGTTGTAATTGGTGTTGGAGCGCTTTGTGCGTCCTCTTTGTTCTGTAAGTGAACCGACTTGAATTGTATAGATTTTTCTTTCGCGATGGTTTCAATTACAGGAATATATTTTGCATTAAAAGGACATTGATTGGTGTAGTACAGAACATATCCCATCTCATCAATATGTGGGTGTTTTGCACATTCTTTGAATTGCGGCAATGGAGCATTTTCGTCAAAAGGCAAATGCCATAATTGAATACCATTATCCGCTTCATCACTGATGGTAAATCCTTTGTATTTTAGAAATTTAGGGTCTGCCAGAAATGGTTTTTTCTTTGCCGCAGATAATATACATAATCCTTTTTTTCCTTTGTTTTTGCTATCATCAATGCAAGCATTCAGTAGTTCTGCCCCATAACCATGTCCTTTGAAAGAACCAGCTACCCATAAACAGTCAATATACATATAGCTATCTGCGACAATGGGATTCCACGCATTTTCAGCGGGTATATACTCAATAAAACACTTTCCACGTTGTTCACTTTTTAAGAAAACTAAACCATCATCAAAACGTTCTTTTAACCAATCTTTTTTTGATGACACTTGGATATCATTATTGTTTGAAATTGCACAACATATATGTTCTTTTTCAATATTTTCATTTGTTACTCTAATATATTCCATAAGCAAACCTCCATATATACTTGTTTATTGCTGATTTATATGTTAAGCAGTTTTTGGGCATTTCTTCCTAAAATAGCGTCTAGTGCTTCCTGCGATAAGCCGATTTTTTTATGTGCGGTAAGGGATTCTAACTGGCTGCTCCATGGGCTGTCGCTGCCAAACAGTATCCGATCAGCGCCATGCGTCTGAACAATACGAAGAAAGCGTTCGCGGTCAAGCTGCGGGTGGTCTTTTTGGAACTGTTCGGCACAAGTGTCGTTTCCTTTTTCCTGTTCTGCCTGAAATAATTGCGGATCGGGACGCAGCGGCGTAATAGAAAACGAGGTATCAAGCCATACCGGAAGACCGGCAATTTGATGTTCTACTTCTTCCCAGCAGTCCCAGCCGCCGGTATGCGCTAGAACAAGTTTATCTGGTTTAATTTGCCGCAGAACAGGCAGAATATGCTGTGGGGTAACAAAATCTTCCCCAGGAAATCCAATATCAAATCCAGCGTGTGTTACAACAATTAAATTATTTTCGCACGCACATTCGATAATACGCAGATAACGGATATCATCAAAGTAAGTCTGTTGGAAAACAGGGTGGATTTTAATGCCACGAACACCGTTCTGTGCAAGGCTTCGTAAAATAATGTCGTAATCGTCGTTATCGGGATGAATGCCACCAAAAGAGAGCAGCCCTGTTTCACGGAAATGTTGGTTTAACTCTATTGCAGTACGATTGATCTGTTCCTGCTGTGAAGGTTTTGTAACAACGGGCAGCAGAACAGAATAGTCAATGCCAGCCGTCTGCATCGACTGTGTTAAGTCGGATAATTCACCACTAAGAACACTGCGGATATGCGAGTTTTTCTCCAACTGTGCAATTGCACGGTCGGCAATTTGCGCAGGAAAGGTGTGGGTGTGGAAATCGATAAGCATTAGGAACGCCTCCTTATAGTGAGTTATTTATTATTATAATGAGATTGATTCCTAGTATAGCATTGCAAATAATTGAGTAATGTGCAATGTTGTACTATACTGACGACCGTTAAGATTTTCCAATTTCTACACAGCCTATATTGCATAAGCGGGCAATACGTGCTGTGCAGAAAGGAAAATCTAATCGTTCGTGAGTATAGCAAAATATACAAGGAATGATAATATTATAGCAAATACATTTTTATTTGGCAAATTTTTGGGTTGAGTGGTTTCACATAGAATGTTATAAGTTACTTTTCACACTCACGCCAAAGTAGTGGGAATTATATGCCAAAATGCTAAAAGCTTTCGCTTTTTTACTTTAGCATTTTGTGTGCAAAATCT
>CBCOYO010000137.1:0-8982 GCA_965114465.1 uncultured Lachnospiraceae bacterium | reverse complement strand
CTCTAATTCTCCCGACACACCTTCTGCCTGCTGATAAAATACATCTTCCACCCTGCTGTCACCAAAAGACACAATACAAAATAGCAAAATAATCAAAAACAGCAACAGCAGCCTTCTCATACGCTCTCTCCCGCTATGTCAGGCAAATCTATAATATGTACTTTCTTACGCACGTCCATTGCATCAACACCCTTCTGCAAAAGTTCTCGCAAAAAAACCTTGTCACTGGAATACAGGTTATCACTTACCAACCATATAACGCCTTTTAAATCACCCGTAAAATTATAATTTCCCATCTTATTTGTACAATTGCCTTCCTAATTATCGTATTTTCCTTTCGTTTTCGCTATTTTAGTATAGCATATGGAACATTATTGCGCAATATATTCATCTTATAGCTTCTCTTCCTCCGCTCTGCTATTATTAGATTCGTAAGCAATCATTCCATATGCAACCTCATACCTATTTTTCTTTTTGACACCCATATACCCAATATACAAATAATACAGTGCGCCAAGAGCACCACTGGCTTCATAATGCTGATTCCATTTCCGGTTTGTAAGTCCATTATTCCATATAACGCTGCACTTGAGGGAATCAAATAAGAAATCCAAAACAAAACGCTGTTTCTTGGTACGATAAGATAACTTAGAATTGGCAGCGCAAGAAACAGTATCATCACCGCTTTAATCCAAACAATTCCTACCATTAATTCCTTTGCGGCATCTCCTATCAACAAGCCTACACCCGCTGCTGCCAAAGCCGATAAAACAATCAGCAATAGCAACAAAAAAACCTGTTCTAGTTCCATCCTTACACAAATCAGTGCCGTTATTATTGTTGACACCATTCCACCAATAAAACCAATTGTAATTTTTCGCAAATATAGCCGCCTGCTGACATTGGCAGTATTTGATTAATATAAGCAATCCCATCTTCTTTCTCGCCAATGATATTCATTGCATTGTAAGTGCATCCCATAAATGCCGCTGTAACCACTGTTATTGCAATTAACAATGCCTTCATCCCGTCTGCGCTGCTCCTCTTTGGAACGATTGTAACATCTGCTTTTGCTACATTCCGCTGTTGATACATCTGCGGCAAAAATCCTGCAATTTCTGTATCAATATTCAATTCATCGCCAGAAAGCATTGTTTCTATACTATTTTCACTTTGTACTACTCCGATAATGGAATCCGCAGGCTCGTTAACTGCCTGCACAAGCGCTTCCCTATCCGTAAAAACTGCAACCGTTCCCAATTCTTCCAGCCACGCCGCCGATTCTGCATCCAAGTCCTGCTGTATGATACCAAACGTAACTTGATTCATTGCCGAAAAATCCATATCCGACAGAAGATTTATCGCCGCTCCGACTACAATTGGAAGCAAAAATGTTAATATACACAGCTTGTCGCGGGCAATACTTTTTATTTGATACCTTAATCCGCTCATTCTTTTTACCATTCCTTTCCAAGTTACAGACAAATTGTGAAAATTTGATGTGAAAGTTTAGTCAAATTCTTTCACTCTTTTGCCTTGTAATTCCTACATTATTGATATTCATTAAGAATTGTTAGTACCTCCCGACTTCGCCATTTCCCGCCGCAGCGCCCAAACTCCAAGCAAAAACAATCCCGCAATTGCTGCCACACAAACGCAGTAATATCCCAGACCCACACCGCATTCTCCAAAATATGCCTTTTTCATTGTTATAAAAAGCTGATACATCGGATGGTATACTATCCATCCCCAAGAAATTCCTGTCTGTCCAACCAAAAATACAGGTGTCGTAATAAAAACCGCAAGAACAAGATATAACAAGGAAAACTGTCGAAAATTAGGAAGACATACTGCCAACAAAAAGCCCAGCAATGCCATTATAAGCGAAAGCATCCCTGCCTGCAGCAATACCGTTGGCAGCACTATCATCCCCTCTATAACTCCAATATTTACCATTGTCAGCACCGCTGCAAATAGGAGATCGCTTATTAAAAATAGCAGCAGTTTAGAACAAAGAAATACCGCGCAGCTCACTGGAACTATCCCATGTACACGGAGAACCCCCATCTGTTTTTCTCGAAACAGCACTGCCGCAAGCCCCAAAAAACCAACTGCCGTTAGTTCAAAAAACAATACCTCGCAAGTAATTTCACGCCGATTTTTTGCTTCTTTGGTATAGTCCCCTACTATATTTGTGCTGTTATATGAAACCGTTCCTGCATCTGTCTGAAAAATATTCTGCTGATAATACAATTGTGCATAGGCAGAGCGCAGCGCATCTAGCTGCTCTATTCCCGACGAAACCATATAAATCTTTGCATCTTTCACAGTAATCCCTGCGGATAAATCAATCCCAACCGCATAGGCATCTGCGCACTTTGCCTGCAATTCTTCTTGGCTTTCCACCATAATTGCTGGCGGATGTTGTCCTTTGTTCTGTAATTCAAGCGGGGCATAAACAATCACAGGATAAATTTCCTGATTCAACCGCACATAAACCATATTAATATACAAGGAATACACAAGCAAAGAACCTGCTGCGAGCAAAAAGAACTTGCCAGAAAGCATTAACTTAAAATCTTTTCGCAATAAAGCGCCAAAACCTCTTCCCATTATTGCAGCCCCCTTCCTGTATATTGTAGAAAAATATCCTCCAGCGTCGGCTCTTGCGAGTGTACCTGTAAAATTTCATCATAGGGAAATGAAAATGCTTTTCCCACTTCGTCGGGCTTCAATATTTGATTTTTTCGCTGCCCTTGGTGCAGATATTCCACAAAAATATTACGGCTGCTGTTTTTTTCTTTTAAATTTTTTGGTGTGTCCAATGCCGCAATCCTGCCGTCTGTCAAAAATGCCACGCGATCGCAAAGCAAATCCGCATCCAGCATATTGTGTGTGGTTAAAAAAATCGTCGTTCCCTTACTGCGTTCCTGCTCGATAATCCGCCGAAATAAAACAGCGCCTGTCGGGTCAAGTCCACTGGTGGGTTCATCTAAGAACAATAGTTTGGGATTGTTTAGCAATGCGCGTGCCATACTTGTGCGCTGACGCATTCCTTTTGAATATGAAGAAACTGGTTTTTTCACAAAATCCCGCTTAATTTCCAGCAAATCAATTAATTCGTCAATATCACGCAACTGCTCTAGTGGATAAAACGAAGAAAAATATTTTAGATTATCCACTGCGCTCAAATTGGTATAGAGATACGGAAATTCAAATAACACACCGATTTTCTGAAAAAATGCCTGCCGCTGTATCGTTGTAAAATCACACCCAAACAACGATACACTGCCGCCATATCCTGTTAAAATTCCGGTTAGAATTTTCTGTGTTGTGGATTTCCCTGATCCATTCGGCCCTAAAAATCCAAAAACTTCTCCATCCTCCACCATAAAATCCAATCCATGTAATGCCTGTCTGCCATTTTCATATGAAAACGTAAGATTTTTCACCACAATCATTCCTCGCCACCCCACTTTCCGCTTTGCTCCTCCTTGTGTGCTTGGCTGCGTCTGCTCCACCATTTTAAAAATTTTACTTTTAACGGAATTGACGCCAAAACCAACACGACAATCAAAAGCCACCAATACCATGCCAAACCAAGAAAAGTCCTATCCATGCCCATACGTTTTCCTCCTTTTACGGACTGCAAAAATTAATACTTTGACAGTTTCTTATACACTATTGATTTACTGGCATTAGCATAGCATACTGATTTGAAATTATCGTGAGATTGATGTGAAATAGCGGTGAAATCTGCACAAAAACAGCCAACTGATTCTCGTTTTGCAAATCAATTGGCTATCATTCTTTTCCTTCAAACCCATAATCCCTGTTACATATACTAACAACCGTTAAGATTTTCCAATTTTTGCACAGCCCATATTACATAAGCGGGCAATATGGGCTGTGCAGAAAGGAAAATCTAATCGCTCGTGAGTATAACAATCGGTATCGAAAAATAAAATACCACCCCCTCTAAACAATTCCTTACTCCATATGCAATATTTTGCATCTCTAAAATTTGCGCAACAATCGCAAGCCCCAAACCAGAGCCACGATAAGACACATTACTGTCACGGTAAAATTTCTCCCATATTTTCGGCAGTTTTTCCTCTGGTATTGGCGTCCCTTGATTATATATCGAAACTTGCAGTTCCCCTTTGTGTTCTACTAGAGATATTTTTAATATTCCTTGTGGACTGGTATTTTTCTTTGCATTTATGAAAAGATTGCATAGCACCTGTTCCATGCGTCCTTTATCTAATTGGACAAATACCTTGTGCTCTGGTAAATCATATTGAAAAACAAAATCCGCATCCGGCGCATCTATCAACAGTCTTCCGGCAACCGTTTCTACCAATTCCACAAAGTCAAAACGTACACTTGCAAGCTGCACCGCACCATTTTCCAATGCCGACAAATCTAGCAAAGTTGTTATCATATCGCTTAAACGTTCTGTTTCTGAAATAATTACTGCCGCATACTTTTGCTGCTTTTCTACGTCTGCTTCATCCTGCATCCCCTCAGCATATGCGCGGATAACGCCCAATGGAGTTTTCATTTCGTGCGATAAGGTATCTACAAGTTCCTTGCGCTCCGCAAGCAGACACCGTTCTTGTTCCACTTCTTTTTCCAAACGGATATTTGCCGCCTCCAAACCCTTCAATGCCTGCTGCAAATTTTCAGCCATAGTATTCAAATGATTCGATAATTCGCCAAACTCGTCTGCTGATGTAACATGACAGGATAATGAAAAATCCAGATTCGCCATTCGTTCCGCTGCCTGATGTAGCTGTGCTATCGGCTTAGAGATAAAACGCCCCATTATAAAATCAATCATCAACATTAAACCTACAACAAACAAAAACCAAAGCAAAAAAGCCGTATCAGAATCCAACGGCAGCCTAGTAGAAACGATATACGAAAAAACCAATGCAATTCCCGCCAGCTTCGACACCATTAAAAGTTTTTTGCGCACTGTGCGCAGCGAGAACACTTCCCATTTTTTCATTTTCCAACCTCAAACTTATAACCAGAACGAATTAACGTAACAATATGCTTCCCCTCGTCCCCTAATTTCTGGCGCAGTGTTTTAATATGCGTATCAACCGTACGGCTTGTTCCAACAAAGTCATATCCCCATATGCGATTTAATAACTGTTCACGGGTAAAAATTTGTTCCGGATTTACCATAAAAAATTGCAGCAACGCATATTCTTTATGTGTTAATGTTATCTCCTGTCCATCCACAGTTACCGTATGCGCTGAAGGCTGCATCACTATTTTCCCCACACAAAGCACCTCGGCAGGAGAAACAGCAGTTCGACGCAGCAGCGCATTAACTTTGGCAAGCAATACCCTTGGGCTGAATGGTTTTGTGATATAATCGTCCGCACCATATTCATACCCTTTTAGTTTATCCTCTTCTGCGCACTTCGCTGTCAGCATAATAATGGGCATATTGCTGATTTCCCGCGCCAGCCGGCAGACTGCAAAACCATCCAAATGCGGCATCATTATATCCAATATCATAAAATCCATTGGTGTGTTTTTTAACAGCAGCAAAGCCTCTACACCATCATCCGCCGTAATGCAGGTATGACCGCCTTTTTCCATATAAACAGCGATAATTTGCTGCATATTTTTTTCATCTTCAACCACCAAAATATTCGCCATATTCATCTCCTATGCTGCCTTCTTTTACATTTTATATATCTGTGCATACTCTGCCAATCAATAACTTACGACAATAAAATACTATTTCTTTATCCCGCTGTCGGCGCATAGATTGTAATTGCCTGCACCGATTCCCCTTTTATCATCAATGCCAGAACCTGCGGGAGATTGTCTATATTATCCTCAATTTCCGCCACTAACATATAGTCAAACTCGTCCGTCCAGTTTTGGGGATAGGCAGTTCGATTCCAACGTACAACACCCTCCCTGTCAAATTCAATGCGTACTAAGTTGGGACAGAGTTTTAACGCTTCCTCCTTTGAAATCCCTACCTTTAAACCATTTGCCAGCTTATGCGAAGCATCCCGCAGCGCCCATGAAAAAAGTTGGTAATTTCCTTCTTTATCAAAGTCATACTTTCCATATAAATATTCCACACCGTCCGTCGTAACACTATACCAATATCCTTCGTCACTTCCGGGCAGCGTACCTGCTTTGGATTTCGGGAATTGCAAAACTTGTGTTTGCGATGAGGCTTCCGCAAAGGAAAGAAGCGGCACTTCGGGCACTACTGCTGCCTCCTGCGGAGAAATATAATAATCTGTACGGTTTAAAGCTGTCTGCTCCATTGCATTGGATTCTTTATCATATCTACTGCCAATCACCACCAGTGCCCCCTGATCATAGCCTGCTGTCACCACAATCTCATCCAGCGACCACTTGCGAAAAGCCGCAAAGTGAAATTCAATTAGACTGCGTTTGCCATTATTCACTGCTGCTGTTTTATAGCAAATAGCACGATTTTCCCATTCCACATTGGGATTGTTAAACATAACCGATACATTTTCGTTAACAGCGATTTCCTCCTCTAATTTCGCATTTCCTGTTAAGTCTTTCGTTGTAATGCGCATTTCCCATTCGCTAAGCCGTTCATAGCGCAATGCAAGGCTGGGCGTGTAACTATCCCTTGCGCTGCTCTGTGCCGACACAATTTCTTCCTTATCGGTTGTGCACAACTCTTTGGGCAACATAATCTGCTGATACCGATTTCCTTTCTTTTCAAAAAGCGCTGTTTCTCCGAAGGCATTGGGGTCTGTGCTAAAACCATACGACTGTAGAAATATCATTTCTTTTACGCCATCGCCGTTTAAATCGCACGTTTGAATTTCCGGAATACCACTGCCCACCTGCATCGTTTCCAATAAATCACCGTTTCCAAATTCAATACGATAACGGCAGCTTTCAAAATCAACGATATTTTCACGATAAACATGGTCAATTTTACCATCACCATCGTAATCCTGATCCACAAATTCCTCGTAACCACTCCATTTAGCGCAAACATCCAAATATCCTGTATAATCGCCATAGCCCAATGCATTCTGCGCATCTGTTTTCCGGTCTATATATTTTTCAAAAATCATCGCAGACTTTACCTGCTTATCTGCCTGTTCCACAATATAGAACAAATCTTCTATTGCACCGCTTCCGTTTTCCAAATACACATAACGCCCGCCGCTTAACGGCACACAGCCAAAAGACCGCCAAACTGTATAATCCGGATTTACACAGTCCGCTGTCTGCTTTATTTTATCAAACAATTCGATTCCTTCCATATTGTAATAATTGTAATTTTGACGGGTAAGCGTCTTTTCTCTCACATCATATATATACATATCTTCCCTGTTTAATGGATGAAGATATACCATTTTTCCCTCCTGCGAAACTTGGACTTCACAGTAATTATCGCCCTGTGTCTGCTGGCATCCAATCGCCGATAAGTCAACAGCGCCGATAACTTCATTCTCCCACATATCAAACACAAACAGCCCAAAATAATCATGAAAAATCAGAGTATACTCGTCCACATAGTCCAAAGAAGGCTCATCCGCACCAAGCATCATATCCGCCGTTATCACAGGTGCTGTAATAGGAATCTGCTCTGCCGTATCCGCCAATTCCCGTTCTTCTGATTCGATTGGATTTGTTTCTGACTGCAATTCTATTTCTTTGTTCGTTTCAGCCTCGTTGTTATCCTCTCTTCCTGCGTTCTCCTCGTTACTTGTGGGATTGCTTCCCAACATTATACACACCACTGCCACCAGTGCCAATAGCGGTACTGCAAGAAACGCTGCGGTTTTTTTATACCGCATAATATTTTGAATACGGCGCTTTACACTTCCTTCGCCAAAGCCAAGCGGCGCTCCTGCAAAAATCCGTCTTCCGCTTGCAACCGTCAAAAGCGACGCAGAATATGCCGCACGGAAATCCTTCCCCATTCTACGTATTACTGCCTCATCACAAGCCATTTCCATATCCCGCTCCGAAAGGAAGAAAGCGCACCATACAAGCGGATTAAACCAATGAATTGACAATGCCGCAAATGCCAGCAGGCGGAAAATATGATCGCCCCTTCTAATATGCGTCTTTTCATGAAGAAGAATATACTCCCGCTCTGTTTCGGCAAGCATTGTCGGCAGATAAATCCGTGGATGCACAATTCCCCAGACAAACGCCGTTCCAATATAATCGCAGAGATAAATATTCTTATCTTCGCGCACTGCTCCCACTAACTGCCTTTGCAGCAATACGATACTGACAATACTATAAATCCATAACGCCGCTGCACCAATCAGCCATACAATCCCGCCAATTTTCCAAAAAGCTTGCAATCTACCAGTATATTTTCTCGTAATATCCGCATCTTCTATCTTTACACGAGTATGTTCTATCGCATTTTCCGTCCCAGAAAGCCATTTTTCCGAAACCATTTCACGAGGCTCTAATCCCTGCAAATAACCCTGATTTTCCTTCTCTTGCAGACTAGCGGATTCTCCTAGCTTTTGCGCATTTCCCAAATAATCAGAATTTGTTGTATTTCCTAAATCTATATTCTGATTTTGCTGAATAAGCGGCGTTCCGATTACTTGAAATACTGATAAGTGCGAGGAAAACGTAAAGGGACACAACAGACGCAGCAATACCACACTCCATAAAAGATAGCTGAATATTTTGGGAAGACGCCGAAAAGGCAGCCGTACCAGCAGAACCAAAATAATCACAATCCCGCCAATCAGACTCATACTACATATGATTGGAAACAGCGTTTGCAAAACGAACATATCGGATTTCCTCCCTTTTATAACGAACAATATACTCTACTCATTGTAGACCCATTTTTATTCTACCATTAGTAGACCATATTGTCAATTTCCTGCTTGAAAATTTATTTCGCTTTGCATAATTCCGTTACAATTCACACTCATGCCAGTTTTTATCAACGTATTGCTTACTGAGGTGTGA
>CBCOYO010000136.1:0-8982 GCA_965114465.1 uncultured Lachnospiraceae bacterium | reverse complement strand
ATTGAATAATACTTTCTAGGCGGAAGTCCTTCCGTCGTTTCCTGCCAATAGGAGGACAAAAATCCTTCTTTCAGCAATCGCCGCAGCAATGGATATATGGTACTTTCTTTTGCTGACAATATCTGCCATTTATCCAATTCACTAATAATTTCATATCCATAATAGGCTCGCTTGGAAATCATTAATAGAATACAAAATTCCAAAGTTCCTCTTTTTATTTGCGATTTCCAATCCTCAATATTCATATGTTCTTCCCCTCCTTTCAATAGATTATCGTACAAATCATGGTATTACTCTAGCAGATAAATATCACAACGTCTTATTTACCCAAATCTCCATCCACCAAAACCTTGGTTCTTACGTTGTCATCAATTGCTGCAACTCAATTTTCTACCCTACTTATAAAGATTTGTTTGACGTAATCTGCTGTACTATTGAACATAAGGTTGTCGCATTAAGAGAAATATATACAAGATATTATAACGCTGTGCTACGTTTTGTATTATTTATGTATAATCAAATCTTATTGCGACAGTCCCCTATTAAAAATCTTGTTTGATACAGCCTTGTTAAATATTGAATTTATCAGGATTTTTCTAAGAAATTGCTGCGATTTATAACTGCCTAAATTATAAATACCACATTTGCTCTTTGCTGTAATGCACACAATACCATACTTGCATTATTCCCATTACGTGATTTCGTGTATGTTATTACTCCGGCTATTGAATATCGAACTATTTTATAACCGAAGTAATATCATAAACAAATAATAAATACAATAGGTAAGTCGATTAATAATTGCCAGAGTAATATCTGAACATCACAAAAACATTATATACTTTGCTTGGGAATTTATTGTGCTTCACTTGGTATATCGTATCACACAGTATATCGTTTGTCAATCTGTCTAATTGATTTTTTGAAATATGATGTTACATTTGTTATAATATTGTAGTCAATAGAAAAAAGATGCTATAAGCAAAAAAAGAGTTGTACCGATGAACACTAAGATTTCCCATTTCTGCACAGCCCTATTGCGGAAATTGACAATATGCACTATGCAGAAAGGAAATTCTAATCGTTCGTGAGTATATTTTTTTGAAATATGATGTTACATTTGTTATAATATTGTGGTCAATAGAAAAAAGATGCTATAAGCAAAAAAAGAGTTGTACCGATGAACACTAAGATTTTCCCATTTCTGCACAGCCCTATTGCGGAAATGGACAATATGCGCTATGCAGAAAGGAAATTCTAATCGTTCATAAGTATAGATGACTTTACATGTAGCAAAATAGAAGCTAAACAGCGTGAATTTGTTATTTTAAAAGAAATTTATATCAAGAAATTTCGAATAAATACCTTCCTTGGGACAAAATATCTCGGAAAGATATCATCAGGAAAATGCTGGTCACGTCAGACCCATATCGCAGCAAGCTCGTTTTATTACATACAATACAATCTTGCACAAATCAGTACCTACAAATTTTATCTAAAAATGAAAAACTACTAATAACTACTCTACGCAGACTTGGTCAAACTATCTAAAGCTGTGCAGCACAGGCTAAAATAAATCTTATCCTGAATTATTGGAAACCGCTCATTTATCCAATCCATTTGCTGGAAACGTTGTAGAGGCTATCTGCCAGCCTGTTGTTCATAAATTTGACAGCCTTTTATAATCAGAGTCATATCGTACCAGTTTTATTACAGCCGTTCCAGCATAAACCAGCGGGGATTTATGTTGAAAAAATACAATTCCGTCACTGTCACTTACAAGTTCCTCCTTTATAAATCCCTCGTATGGATCTGTGATTACTGCCAATGTCTGTCCCTTATGCACTTCTTCGCCAACCGATACCCCGCTTTTATAAAATCCTGCCTCTTTGCAGCGAACCGAGAACAAATTTTCATCCGAAATTACTTGTGTATGCGCATTATCACCGCCCAAAACTTCACTGTTTAAAATCTTCTCTCTATTCAACATCCGCTCAATTCCCTTTACTGCTTTATCAGCACTTTCTCTATCAATGGTTTCCGTTGTTGTTGTATAAACGCTAAATGCCTTTGCCCCCCATATCTGCCAATTATAGTTTAAAGTCGTAGTATCATAAGGATGCGGATTGCGCGTAACAATGTAAGGAAACGCAAAACCTTTCGCGATTTCCACATCCTCAAATCCTGTCCGCATCATTCGAATATGCGGCAGAAAATCGCCTTCCATATAGTTGGAGGCAAACTGAATCCCATACTGATAATCTTTTATCCGTTCAAAAACACCTGCTGCAATCCTCTGTGTTGTTTCCCCCTCAGCATACCCCGGAAACATTCTATTAATATCTGTATTATCTGTCGACCAAAACCGTTTGCCAATATTGATAGAATATGAATTTAGGCAAGGAATTACTAAGATACTTTTCCCCTCTGTAAGCGCTGCCTGTTCCTCCAACTGCTTCAACCGCTGTATTAGCTGACTGCAAGCAAAAAGCTGTTGGTTTTCATTTCCCCGCATACTTCCAACAACGCATACTGTATGTTCCCCAGTTCCAAACTCATACCCTATAATACACATTGGTTCACGATAAAGCGCATTTAACTCATATATAAACCGTTTTTTCATATTAATCTCCATGCCGCTTTGACGGCTCAACTAGAAGTCTGCCAATAAGAGAGCCCTCATCAACTACTGGATACTCCCGAATAGTAAACAATATTCCACTTTCCGGCGTAACAACTTCTGCAAGCACCTCACCCCTTAGTGAATCCACAATCTGCCCTACCATTTGCCCTTTCTCAAGCTTCTGCCAATGATTTGCCACAGGGATAAATATTCCAGATCTTGGCGCATTAAAAAATATTACACTTTCATCTGCTTCCGCAATATACGGCTTGCGCACAGGCTCTGTTTCACTCTGCCAGATGCCGAGCATTTGCATAGTATGAAACAAACCATCTGCCAACTGTCTACAATATTGCTTTGTAATGCGCATTCCCACTCCCGCCTCAACAACAAGTGTCGGCGTTCCGGTGCTGTTTAAACTATAGGCAAGCGTTGCTTCTAAAACAGTGCTTGCTCCATGAATCCATATAAAATCTACATTCATTTGTTCCGCCAACGGGAGCAGCTTTTCCTTGTGCAGTTTATTAATTCTTATCTGTGGTATCTCTGTTAAATAAATATTGCTGGCATGAATATCCACACATAAATCCGATCCCGATAAATCTTGTATGATTTGATGCGCAATATACTCTGTCATTGTACCATGCTCCGAGCCGGGAAAAACACGATTCATATCCAAATCGAATCCTGGTATCCCTCTTGTCACAGAATCAATCCCAAGCGGATTCATTGCAGGATAAATGTCAACTGTTCCAGTCAGGCACTCCGGATGTTCTTTAATCCGGCGGATTACTTCATAACAGATATACTGCCCCTCCAATTCATCGCCGTGTATCCCTGTGACAATACTAATCCTTTTTCCATTATCCCGCTGCGCTTTCACAGGCGTAATCCGATTCTTCCAGATATGAAGCGTTTCCCCAATCGGCAGTTCCACGCCACATACCTCCTCTATCTGCGTATTTACATTATGTATCATCTATCACAGTCCACCCTTTCAAACTATATATAGGAACTGTTAAAGAATTACTTGTGACAAGTAATTGTCATGCGTAATTTATTAACAATTCCTTACTTCCCGATAATCAAGGAACTGTACTCCATGCAAGATCCTCAGCAAAATCAACACACTTTCAAATTATATTTACTCCCCGATAATCAGGAAATCCTTCCTCTGCATTTACAATCACCTGCACCTGCTGCGTCTGTTCTCCTCCCCCTTGAAAAACACCGCGATTTACAATACAGTCCTGATAATCTCTGCCATGTGAAATCTTAATATAAGTATCGTCCACTACCCTGTTATTTGTTGGATCTATTCCATGCCAATATCCATCAATACAGACTTCCACCCATGCATGAGAAAAACCCTCACCCTGCATCATGCCAACAACATATCTGCTTGGAATATCTGCAATCCTGCACAAAGAAATCATAATATGCGCATAATCCTGGCATACACCGGTTCTACCCGCCATTGCCTGCTCTGCAGTGGTATTAATATCTGTTACGCCCTGACAATATACCATATCCTGATAAATTTGATGCAGAAGCCGTTCGGTAAAAGCAAGCTGCGTTTCTGTGTTTCCCTTACCATACTCCCTATAATATTCTTTAATTTTCTCCCCCGCCTTTGTATAACGCGAAGGGTACTGGTAAGGTGTCAGCGCCGCCATTGTGTTCTCCGGCGCTGTTAGACAATTTTGATCAATTTCTACTATGCCGCAGACTTCCACTCCAAAGTGTGTATGCTCCTGCACAATCTCACCATAGATATATTGATTTCCGAACGCATCCTCACCATTTGCATATGCACATTCTGGTACAAGCCGAATGCCAGCCTTTGCAATCTTCTGCCGCGCATCCTGACAAGGCAGCATCCGCAATGTAAACTGGTGTTTTGCCGCCGGCAGTGAAAACGCAATATCCATGCGATAACAAAATGTTAATATCCGTTTTGTACACACCGCCAAACCCTCCAAATTTTTATCCTTCCTCTACAAGCTGCTCCACGGCTGTAACAATCGCTGAATAATCCATTGTGCCGTCTATCTCTGCCGCCACAATAAGCCTCTTTAGCTGGCTAAGCGATACACTGTCATACCCCATGCCGCTTTTTTTCAATCGGGATTCCATACGCGAAAGTTCTCTGCGTAGTTCCTTTTGTTCCATTTTTAGCCGTGCATAAAGATCTATTCGTTCAACCCGTTTCCCAGTCTTAATAATATTTCGTATTATCTTGCTGTCAATACAGTCATCCGCAATTCCCCAGAATGCCAGCAAATTGTCTTCTACATTTTGCAGTTCCAGCAGCGGTGCTCTTGATATTTTTGCCTTATTTATCGCATAAATCGCCAACTGTACATAAGAAAGTGTTTCACTCCCGATTTCTTCCCGCAGCACCACCGCATTGTCATAAGCGCGAAGCAGATTGCTGTAGATAGAGTTTTCATCCTTTTCATCAAAAGGATATCGGGTGTTAAAATCCTCTTTATTTTTGTATATATTTGGAATATCCAGCATTTTGCAGAAGTCCGCGTAATTGTCGCCGATATCGTCGATCATATTGTCATAACACTTTGCATAAAGTCGGATCGTCGTATAAACTCGTTCCGTATATCTTCCAAGCCAGTACAGCCGGTTTGTTTGTTCTAATGAGATAATACCCATGTGTCCTTAAAACCTCCTCCTTGTGATGAGTTGACAATAAAAGAATCTGGATTTCTCGAAAACCTTGTCAATCCGCTTTTCCATACATATGGTTCATCCGCCATCAGCACAAATGCACGCAAATCTGCCTTTCTTGCGACAGCTTCAACCCCCTCCTGTATATCCAAATCCTGAAAATCAATAACTTCCTGTGCAATAAAACGGCGTGGTTCGCTCTTTAACAGTGCAATAAATTGCTCTTTTTGTTCCCTGCTCATAGAATTGCCAAACACAACGCCGTATCCACCCGCCTCCGCTACATCTTTTAATACAAGATCGTTAAAATGCGCAAGCACATACGACATATCTTCTTTATAAAACGGCAGATATGTAGGTGCATTGGAGAGCACAGGCTCTTCTTTTAAATAATAGCGAATCATTTTGGGTACAAAGTAATAAATACCTTTATCGTCTGCAATTCCATTGCCTGTTGCATTAATCAGCGCTACATTTCCCTTGCGGTAAACATCATAAATATGCGGAATGCCAATCACCGATTCCGGATTAAAATTCATTGGGTCAAGGTATTCATCGGAAATTCTGCGGTATACTGCACCAACACGTTCTTTTTTCCCTGTATAATCCACATAGTAAAGCTTATCATTTTCCACTGTTAATTCATTGCCGTTTACAAGATGCGCACCTGTTTTTTCTGCCAAATAAGAATGTTCAAAATATGCCGCATTATATCTGCCCGGCGTAAGAATCACCGTATGCCCTCCCACATTTACATAGTCGAGCGTCTTTCTAAGAAGCTGCGCATAATTTCTATTATCCTCTAATGGATTATCCCGAAAAGTCTTCGGACTGCTTCGCCTGCAAAGTTCTCTTGCAATCATTGGATAAGACGCTCCAGAAGGCACTCTTAAATTATCCTCCAATACATACCACTTGCCGTCCTTGCCCTTTACCAAATCAATGCCGGATATATGGGAATAAATCTTCTTTACCGGCGTCACGCCCTCACACTCCGGCATATAACCGCTTGACGCAAATATAAAATCTTCTGGTATTATCTTATCCTTTACAATATTTTTGTTATGGTAAATATCCTCTAAAAATAAGTTTAGCGCCATTACCCGCTGTTTTAATCCCTTTTCAAGATACGAAAATTCCTCCCGCCGGATAATACGCGGAATTGCATCAAAGGGAAATAATTGTTCTTTGAACTCATTATTTTTGTAAATGCCAAACTTTACACCGTACCTTGCCAACAGCTTATTCACAATTTCTGTGTTATCTAGTAAGTCCATTTCATACATAATTCATCACCCTCTCTATAAAACCCGCTTTGTTGCATCTCCAGTTACAACTTAGTCTTGCGCAACTGTACGGCAAATCTTTTGCTGTACAGAATACAACATGGATCTGTGCATAGAAAAAGGCGCTCTGCTTACCGCAGAACGCCTTCGTTCCTATCAATCTCTTACAATAACAGTATCACTCTTCTTTTGCATTTTGTCAACTGTTTTTTACAATTTTTGTAACAGTTCAGGTTACTTTTCACACCCACGCCAAAGTAATGGGGGGAAAAGTAACTAACAAGTTACAATTCAGACTTGATGTATCTCAATTGCTACGATTTCTTACGAACTTTGCAGTATAGTACAAAGTCCTAGACAAAACTGTATCCCTTATACCACTGCGCAAATTTTCTCAGTCCATCGCGGAGGCTTGTGGAGGGCTTAAAGCCGAAATCACGTTCCAATTCTGATACGTCTGCATATGTTATCTCCACATCCCCGGGCTGCATTCCCACCAATTCCTTATGCGCTTCAAAATCATAATCATATGGTAAAATCTCTGCCGCCTTTAATTCATCCTGTAAAATCTCTACAAAGTCCAACAGGTTTTCCGGTTGATTATTACCTATATTGTAAATCTTATATTTTACGCCCTCCTCATTTGGAAGCGGCGCACACTGCATCACTGCCTTTACGCCAGTTACAATATCATCAATATAAGTAAAATCGCGCTTGCAGTTACCATAGTTAAAAATTTGAATTTTTTCCCCTTTTACAAGCTTATTGGTAAAACCAAAATACGCCATATCCGGACGCCCCGCTGGCCCGTAAACCGTAAAAAACCGCAGCCCTGTAGAAGGTATGCCATATAATTTCGCATATGCGTGCGCAAGCAGCTCATTGGATTTCTTCGTTGCAGCATATAGTGACACCGGATTGTCCACTTTATCTTCTGTAGAATACGGTATTTTTTTATTGCTGCCGTATACAGAAGAAGAACTGGCATACACCAAATGCTCCACACCGCCAGTGCTGTTCTGGTAACTATGGCGGCACGCTTCCAATATATTGTAAAAACCGATTAAATTCGACTCCACATAGGCATCCGGATTCTCAATACTATAGCGCACACCTGCCTGTGCAGCAAGGTTTACTACAATCTGCGGCTGATATTTTTGAAACAAGGACTCCACTACAGGCTTGTCTGCTATATTTTCTTTTACAAACGTAAATTGCCCCGAACAGTTCTCCAAAAGTTCCTCTATCTGCTTTAACCGAAACTCTTTGAGCGATACATCATAATAATGATTCATATTGTCAATGCCCACAATATGAATGTTTTCAATGGTTTTCAAAAGTTCCATTGCAAGATTAGCACCAATAAACCCCGCAGCTCCGGTAATCAGCACTGTTTTATTTGACAGTTCAATATTTTTTGAAAGCATCGTTTGTTTCTCCTTATTCTTAAACAGTTTTCCTAAACTTTATCATACCCTATTCTTGCCCTTCTCATTCTCTGCACCCTGTTTTTAATTCCTTATATCTTAAGCACTCGCTATTTGCGTCATTGCAAAGGGCTGAACAATCTTTATGTTGTCATTAATCAATGATACTAGCGCATTGTGACTGTCCCTTTTATTCTTCTTCCCACAATGCTATATGCCTTTCATAATGGTGTTTGGGAAACATATGCTTGTACACGTCATCAAGGTCATTCTTCGATGGCTTGGGCAGATTTTCAGCCTTTAAATTATTGGCAATTATAAAATACATCACCATATAAGTGACACCAAACAGCCGTGAGCCTAACTTTGCTGGCAGACAGCCGCACCGCTTGTAAAATCTGTTTCTTTTTTCCCGAACCTGCCGCTGTACTTCGTCTGGCGCAAAGGTAACCGCTTCCGTTTCAATAAAAAATCCTTGCAATTTGGGATTTTTTTGTAATAATATCTGAGGAATATCCGCAAAAAACCACTGCCCAATCCCACTCCCACGATACGCTGGAAGAATTGCAAGGTAATCCAATAATCCATATTTTAATCCCTGCGGAATAACAAATACAGCATACCCCCGCAATGCTTCGCTTTGATTTTCTCTCTCTGTATAAAATCCATACGTAACACTTAAACCGGTTTGCATTGTTTCAAGGATACGCTCTAACGGCTTTAGTTCACTATCTGGAAAATCCTTTACCATATAAGTAAGATAAATTTCCGAAAATTCTTCTGGTGATAATTGTTTGATAATCATATGGATACCCCTAAATCGTAAATTGCTTGGATAAGTATACCATATCTCCAAAAGAAAGTCCATGCAAAAATAAATCTGGTTCTAATCGAATGCTTCGTAACGTTACTTTTCACACTTACGCCAAAGTAGTGGGAATTATGCGCCAAAATGCTTGCA
>CBCOYO010000135.1:0-8996 GCA_965114465.1 uncultured Lachnospiraceae bacterium | reverse complement strand
ATCGCAGCATGATGTTAGACTATCTTGTATACGTTTTTCTTATTGCGACAGCCCCATACTTGCATGGGGCTGCGCATAAAAACCTCCCTCCGGCAAAATTGCCGAAAGGGAGGTTTTTGCAATACTGCGAAACACTCTGTTTCAAATCTTATACTATATTAATTTGTAATCTTAATATTTCCTTTTGGTGCTGCGTATTCGTCACCGATAACGCCATTCAACGAATTTACAAAGGAAATTAAGCCTTCTGCATCTACTACTTCTGTATCAATGACTTTGGAAGCCTGCGTAAATACATAGTATGTATCACCTCCATCTGCCATAAAATTATTTACAGCGATATTGTAAACTGCATTCGGGTCAAATGCCTTGCCGCCAACAGTTTCAATTTGTACGCGGCTGCCAGCATTTGCAGGTGCAAAGTATGTAGAATCAGGATATTGTGCGCCCTCTGCATACGGTACAGCAGTATTTAATGTAAATACAATCCCGGAAACCTGTGGAAATCCGCCTAATGCTTCCGGACAAGCAGAGCAGGATGCCTCCAAAGCTTCCAGCAACTGTGCGCCCGTTACTGTTACAATCGAAATTGTATTGCCATACGGAAATACCGTATACAAAGTATCCATTGAAATATCACCTGCCGAAATTGTTGCACGGATACCGCCGCCGTTTTGAATTGCGCCGTCAATCGTGATTCCAAGATTATGTTCATCTGCATAAGTCTGCGCAATATACTTATAAGAATCCGCTGCAAAATCACCGAGATTTGTTTCCATTGTGCGGACACCTGGTGCACGTTCCCCGTCTAAAAGATTTGTTGTTGTTGCAAAAGTACCTGCATATGCTTCATTTACAACATCTGCAAACGTTTTCACAAATGCATCCATTTCGGGACAACCGCCGATATTGTAAAGCTCGTCTACCAGTTTTGCCTTTGTCTTTTTACCATCATAGATTACAACGCCAATTTTTTCCAGATATTCACCTGTACTTACAATCTTTGTGCCGTTAATATCAAAGCCGCCATCAATTCTAGTATGGCTGTGCCCATCTACAAAGAGATCAATTCCTGATACATTTAATGCAACATCTGCGGAACGCCTGCCAGCACTCTCCTCATCCACACCAAGATGACTTAAACAAATAATATAGTCACAATCCTGTGCTTTTAAAGCATCTACCTGCGCCTGTGCACAAGCATACAACTCTGCATTGTCCAAAAAAGTAACATCCTGCACATTTTTAGGGCTTGACTTTGTCTGCGTTTCCGGTGTATCCAGACCAAATACGCCAACTTTCATCGCATTTAAATCAAATACCGCATTATCACCAAAATAGGGCTCTCCTGTTTCCTTATTGATAATATTGGCATCCAAAATCGGAAACTCTGCTGTTTGTGCCATTTGCTGCAGCGCATCAAAACCAAAATCAAACTCATGATTTCCAAGCGTTACTGCGTCATAGCCTGCGGCATTTAAGAAATGCACTGCATCTAACCCATCATAATAATTGACAAGGTTTGTCCCTTGACTGAAATCACCCGCATCTAAAAGCAGAACGCTTGCGCCCTGAGCTTGATAATAGTGTTTCAGCGCTTTCACAGACGAAATTCCCAAGCTATCCTCATCAACCTCATAATGTCCGTGCATATCATTTGTATGGATTACTACCAGCTTGCCCTTTAAGTCTTCCTTCGCCTCTGCCGACAATACTGGTACATTTGCTGTTAGTCCTGCCGCCATGGTAAGTGACAGTGCTCCAGCAGCAAATCGTTTGAAACAATGTTTCATAATCAATATCCTCCTTCGCTTTTTTCAGAAAGTAAAAATATATAAATATTGCTATTCTAAATATTTCTTTTATATGTTGGCAAATTATATTATATTTAGATATTTTAAATAAAATTTTATAAATATTTACAAATATTTTACTATCTGATACCATTCATATTACAAGCGATGGAGAATATTGTCAAGATATAACGATTGAATAATTTTTATTTAAAAAAATAGCATAGCTGTTTACATCATAGCCTTTCAGATAACGCGTTGATCGGTTATTTACATTTTTTATAATTCGCAGTTATTCACCGTTCTTGGGAAAGGAATTACATCACGTATATTTCCCATACCTGTTAGATACATTACACAGCGTTCAAATCCTAACCCAAAACCAGCGTGTCTTGCGCTTCCATATTTACGCAAATCCAGATAGAATCCATAATCTTCTGCATTTAAACCGCACTCTGCCATGCGGCGCTCCAACACTTCCAGCTTGTCCTCTCTCTGGCTTCCGCCAATAATTTCTCCAATTCCCGGAACAAGGCAGTCCATCGCTGCAACCGTTTTGCCGTCGTCATTAAGTTTCATATAAAATGCCTTAATTTCCTTAGGATAATCCGTAACAAACACTGGACGCCCAAAAAGCTGCTCTGTTAAATACCGCTCATGCTCCGTCTGCAAATCACAGCCCCACGATACTTTATATTCAAAGGAATCGTTGTGTTTTTCCAACTCCGCAATGGCATCTGTATACGTAATATGCCCAAACTCTGATTCTGCTACATGGCGCAGACGCTCAAGCAGCCCTTTATCTACAAATTGATTAAAGAACGCCATTTCCTCCGGCGCATTTTCTAGCACATAGCGAATAATATACTTTAACATCGCCTCTGCCAAGAACATATCATCCTTTAAATCGGCAAACGCAATCTCCGGCTCTATCATCCAGAACTCTGCGGCATGGCGTGTTGTATTGGAGTTTTCCGCCCGAAATGTCGGCCCAAACGTATAAATATTTTTAAACGCCATAGCATAAGTTTCCCCATTTAGCTGCCCGCTTACAGTAAGATTGGTCGGTTTATTAAAGAAATCCTTGCTAAAGTCAACATTCCCGTCCTGCGTCATAGGCAGATTTGCCAAATCTAACGTCGTTACCTGAAACATTTCGCCTGCTCCCTCGCAGTCGCTTCCCGTAATTAAAGGCGTATGCACATATACAAAATCCCGCTCCTGAAAAAATTTGTGAATTGCATAAGCACATAGCGAACGCACGCGAAACACCGCCTGAAACGTATTGGTACGCGGTCTTAAATGAGAAATTGTCCTTAAATACTCAAAACTGTGACGTTTTTTCTGCAATGGATAGTCCGGCGTGGAATCCCCTTCAATCTCAACCTTTGTCGCCTGCAGTTCAAATGGTTGTTTTGCATCTGGTGTTAAAGTGACAATTCCTGTCGCAATCACTGCTGCGCCCACATTCAGCTTAGAAATCGCTGCAAAATTTTCCAGTTTATCACTGTACACCACCTGCAATGGTTCAAAAAAAGTTCCATCATTTACCACTAAAAATCCAAACGTCTTAGAATCGCGTTTGCTTTTCAGCCAGCCGCCGATGGTTACCTCCTTATCTGCATATTCTTTGTAATTGTGGTGCAGTTCTCGTATGTTTATCATTTTATTATACCTCCTTCCCGTATCTTACGGGTTTTCATTGAATATTTCAAAGGGAATCTTAATTGGCATATTTCCTCTGCACAGGTTTGCGCATAAAAAAAGTCCCTCCACTTGCTTTCCATTATACCTTTTTCGGTCTATGTACGCAATTGTGTTTGGACTTTTTCATCAAAATATTTTTCCAGTACATCAGACAACACTTACTGTGCTGTCTGCATCTGTGCAAGCTGGATAATCTCTGAAATTTCCATACCAGATTTTTGTACTGCCATACGCAGTTCATTTAACTCCTCTGTTTTCTGCATTTCCAAAAGTTCGTTAAGCTCTTCGCGCTCTTTCTTAATTCTAGTCGAAAGTGCTTCGATTAGTTCCTCCTTCTGTGCAATTTTCTCCTGTAATGATTTCTTAACTCCTCTTGCCATAATTTGTTCTCCTTGTCCATTTTATAATTTTGTTCGATCCATAATTTTGCTGCGGTATTTCTGTATTTTCACCGCCTGCAAAAAACTATTTTCGTATTATATTATATGGACAAGAAAGGAAAAATATACATTATTTGGTAAAAATATTGTGGTTAAGTCTACTTTTTTCCGGCTTTCCATTTCATGCCCCAATTAAATGCCCGATCCCATAGGATCATCATATACAATTTCATTTTTTCCCAATTTCTGCTTCCAGTCCGGTTCTCGCTCGTCGCTAGAGGCAGTCGCCTTGGCTATTTGCAGCACAATTTCACTAAAATACCGCGGTGGAACTTCCTTTAGCATACAGGCCTTTTTCTTATTTGCTTCCGCATATCCATAACTGCCGCCTGCGATTTCTTTTGCCTTATAAAATCGAGCGTCATATACGGTTACTTCGCCTTGATAATAGCCGATATAGCTTCCTGAAAAGTGCAGTTCTACGCCCATATCAATCGTTGACTCAATGTGATAATATGTGTTAAAGCTTCCCGCATCCTCAACACTGCCGCGATACCAACCAAAATCCGTTAATTTACTGCCCAACGTAAAATCATTTACAAGATACCCGCCAAAGCGTTCCATACTCTTGCTGCCCGCTTCTTCCTCTGTCACATGGTAAACAGCTCTGTCAAGCTGCTCAATCGGCTGTGTGATTTCATAGTCAGCAAGCTGTTCTTTCCATGCTGCTTTTTCCTCATCAGTAAGCTCTACTGGATGTACAAGGCTAATACGTGCCTGATTAGGCAATGTATATTCTTCCGCATCCTGCGTATTAAAAGAGCCATCTTCCATATAGCGGAAACTTTGTGTCAAGTTCCCATTTTCATTATAAATGCCCCATATTAAACCCATTGCAAACGGATGCATCAACGGATTTTTTACAAAAAGGTTTTTCCAGGCTTCCACATTCCACTCCCTCTTTGCAGATAATGCGTATTCTAGGCGTGTCTTTTGGCTGGTGATGGCAGCTTTGATCTCCTTTTTCATCTCTTTAAATGCCGCATAAGCCTCTGCTGCTTTCACTGCATCATCCTTTTTCGCCGGCGCAGGAAGATTTTTCAATTTTTTTCCACCTGCATCATATACTTCTAAATTCAGTGATGGCGTAAGCGTCACTGTAAACGCACGTTCACCATAATCAAATCTTCGTTGTACATTTTCGTCAAAACCCAAATCGGGCACAATTCGGTCTGCAAGCTCTGCGCTACTTATTCCCAATTCCTTGGCTGCAATCGCAAGCGCCCGAGTCGCTCCATTCTTTACTTGTTTATGTTTAAACTTCCGCGCAATATTGTCCACAAGCAACAGCGCACGTGGGGACGGATTTAGCGCAAGTGCCATTACTGCATCCGCTGCAATCGATCCCCTTGACACTTTTACCCAGTCTTGAATTTGATGCATCAATTTTGGAATCATCTCCTCGCCGCCGTAAATAGACGCCACCAAAAGCACCCAGCCTTTTTTTGCTTCCGCACCTGATGCAATCCATTTGTCGTATAGTTCATTGACATAGACTGCAAACTCTGCTGTATATAAATCTGCTGCAAGAAGCTGTACATTTTTATCAATCTTATGATACATCTGTGTTTCACAACAGCACAATAAAATCGCTTGAAGATACTCCTCAGTCGCAAGAGTGCCATCTACTTTGTGCACGGGGGAAAACGGCGTTTCATATGCCCATGCAAGTGTGCGCTTTCTACCGCCTTGATGTACTTGACGAACAAGTTCCTCCTTTGTCAGCGGTTTTTGAGTCTTATGCTCCTCCTGCTGTTTCAGTTCTCTCTCTAATATTGTCACTAACTTTGCACTTTTTTCATTTTGAAGCGCCTGTAAAAGCAAGTGATAGTAATCGCCGCCCTCCTCTTTCCATTTCAAAAATACACGAATTGCCAATTCGCGCTCGGATGCCTTTTTTCCGTTTAGCAGCGCCTTTACATCTTCCTCCCAGTCTTTTCGCTCACGCAAAATATAATAAAGTTCATTGGCAACAAGTGTGGAACTGTCCTTGGCATAGCTTAAAATTTCTTTTTTGTAAAGCTGTGGGGTTTTCCCTAAAATATGCACGCCAAGAGAACGCCCCTCTGCGGCTGCCTTGGAAAATGCTTCGAGTGTTTCCTCCTTTTTTTCCTCTAAAAATTTAGAAAATATTTTATCTCCGCTTTGAAAAAACCTTTTGATCGTTTCTTCATAATAATTTTCTTCCTTATATAAAAGAGAAAATGCCTGTAGCTGATGCGCAATATCCAACTGTTCTTTCGCAAGATTTGCAAAGAAACCGTCGATATCTGCATCCTTTTTTGATAGCGCAAAATCCTCTATTTCACAATTTAAACCATGAAATTTTCTAATCACCAGAAACACACGGCATCGATTGATAAATGCCTCATCCTTGTAATGCTTTTGAAACTTATTGATATAAGATTTTAAGTGATAATGCCCCTTATCAAATCCATCACCAAACTCTTTATCATACGGATACAACTCTGAAACGTTACAATTTCCCCGCAGATATTCTTTCGCAAGCTCCATATGCGGTGTAGGCGCTACCAGAAATTCAATAATCGAATCATAATCCGGCGCTGCATTTTGTACGACCTGCTGATATAAGCCGGCATCTGCTTCTTTCATAACATCCTTTAATTCTAACAAAATATCTTCTGCCGACTCAAGCACTCGGGAAGAATCTGCCGCCCATCCCCATGCGCTCAAATATTGATAAACCTGCCTGCGGCATTCGTCGCGATTCATGTATTTCAAATAAATTTCCTGATTTTTCGCAAGCTGCCGCGTTAAAATCTGCGAAAACTTCTTTTTTGCTGCCCAGCAGATATATTCCGCCGTATCAATATAAAACAATGCATCATAATCTCCGCCATTTACAGAAATATCCGTTCTGCATCCGTGATCGCCAATGTAACTATAGCTAAGAGAATCCAGCGCAAACTCCTGATTGATAACAAAACATACCCGAACCAACGCCAGCATACTATCCGAAAGCTGGAAATTCAAATAAGCCAATGTACAGATAGCGGAAAACTGTTTTCTATCCTCTTCATTTATATTTATCAACTCTATTCTGTTGAAAAGCCCTTCTGCTGTTTTCTGTTCCCGCAGTACTGTGACAGCTTCTGTATGTTCTGCGATTCCCTGTTTTGCAAGCCACGCATCAAATACACCCAACACAATATCTTCATACTCCGTGAGCAGTGCCATATCCTCCGCTGCCACCGCACCAGAGTTTTTATACTTTTTACAGAAATACATCGCCAGCACGATCACTCCATACAATTCTGATTCCTCTTTCAAAAAAGGAAGCACTTCCAGCAGATTTTGCGTATTGTGCTGCGCCATATTCATTAATTCATTATATCCGCTCTCATTAAGATAACCTAAATAACTTGTATAATTCGTTATATATATAATCATCCTCTTATAGAGCGCACATTCCTCAACTTTATAAAATGGATGACACACATACAACTGATAACAAGAACCATGACCAATTGCATAGAGCACATTGAAAAAACGCACACAGACAGCCCTTTTTTCTTGTTTATCCACTTGCTTATTGATTGCCCCTACTTCGGAGGCGACATGGAACGTTGTTTCTGATAAGTCCCTTCGCTCAAAATCATCTAAAACCTCGTCACCAACCTCCTCATTCAAATATTTCTCTGCAAGGATACAGTCGTGCTGCGAAATGCCTAATTTAGCCAGTATCTCTACTATTTTCCTAATTACTTTATCGTTTGGGGCTGCTGTCATGAACGTCTTCCTTTCTTCTCTCTCATTGTGCAGAGAGCGTTCTTCTTTCCCACTCCCCGCGCGGCAAAAAATATTATATAATACTCACGGCTCACGGACGATTCAATTTTCCTTAATTGAAAATCTTAACGGTCATCCGTATCCATCATATCCACTCTTTCATCCGTAATAATATGTTCTATCTCTTTCTTTATATGTTTTAGCTTTTCTTTGAAAAATACGGGAAATTCGTGATATTCCTCCAATTTATCAATCGGCAGCCAGCACATATACTCTTTTGTGCCCGTCATTTCCGTACTTGTGTCCTTTGTACCTAACTTCCTCGTTCCCCTTGGCTTCATTAAATAGTAAAACTCCACTCCATGACATTCTTTCCCTTCCAGCGATCCTGTCCCGCAAAAGAAACATTCATTAATAAACGCAAGGTGATCGACCTTATAGTGAACACCTGTTTCTTCAAATACTTCCCGTTCTACTGCCTGCTCGGAGGTTTCCCCAATGTGAACCCCTCCGCCAACACTGTAATAATGATCGTCAATATCATTTTTTGCCATTAACACAGCGCCATCTTCGATAATAATGGCAGCAGCACGGTATCGGAAATAATATTGGTCTGTTGAGATGCAACAGTCATTTTCTTTCTGAAAATCATGTTCCACAAATCCCTTTAAGCGTTCCCGCAATTTATCCACAAATTGATCAGAGTAAAATATTTCCCGAAACGCCGGTTTCTGCACCCAGCGAAATGCCATTGTTTCTCCTCTTTGGAGTTTTATTTTTTCTTTGGAAATATTCGTGACACATAAATATCCGCAATAGATCGTGGTATCCGTAACAATGTAATACAACTTATCTAAATGGTCTGCTGTAATTCCTGTTTCTTCTAACAATTCTCGTTTTGCGGCATCTATAGCCTTTTCTCCTTTTAATACAGAACCGCTTGCGCCGCTTTCCCAAAAGCCACCATAATTTGACTTGGCAAAATCCCGCTGCATTAGAAGGATTGAGCCGTCTTGATGCATTACAAAAACTTCTGCTGCCAAATGCCTTAATCCTTTGGGAATTTTCTCCCCACGAATAATATCGCACCCCGCTAAAGTACCGTCTGCATTGTAAGCATCCCATAATTCTGTATTCGATTTATCTTTTATAAACTGCTGTTTCATCTCAATATTATTTTCCATATTAATCTCCATGCCGCTTTAGCGGCTCAAATAGATATGAAAAACGCTGTCCTTCGCGTTTTTCCTGTGTGAAACTTAATACTTCTAAGGCAGTGTCTTTTGCTGCCTTAGAAGTATTTTTC
>CBCOYO010000134.1:0-9202 GCA_965114465.1 uncultured Lachnospiraceae bacterium | reverse complement strand
TCTGCAAGTAGTTTTCTGATATTGAGAATTCCCAATCGAAACCTTGATTTTACAGTGGAGAGATTGCAAGAGAGCAGTTTGGCAATCTCATGAAATTTCATTTCCTCATATTCTCTTAAAAGGATAACTTCCCGTTGTTGTATTGGTAGTTTCATAAGGATTTCCCTTAGAAAAAGTCCGTCTTCAAGTTGCTGCAAAGTGTGATCACTGCGGGCAAGGTCAGGAATTTCTGCAAATGGAAAAGATTCTTTTTGCTGTTTATAATAATCCATACATAAATTTCGCGCGATCATAATAAGATAACCTTTTAGATTCTGATGGTGGTAAGCTTCTGCATATTTAATAAAACGGAAGAAGACATCCTGTGTTATATCATAGGAATCGGTTTCATCACCTGTATAGTAGCGGCAGAAGCGGTAGATATCATTATAATATTTTTCAATAATTATTTCTAAGGCTTCGCGATTACCGCTTTGAATACCCTGAACAAGTTCTTTATCGGTCATGAACTTCCTCCTGCTTTGAGAACTGAAACAAAAACTGTTATTGTGGAATAATGTATACCAACCGCATGCCGCAAAGCGGCTAAATTACTTATTCGGTCGTGTGTATCCATTCTAGTAAGCAGCAAATACTTTTGTCGTTTACTAGAAATTTGCAAAAAGCTTCTATATTTATATAACCATTATTTTGTCAAAAAAGTTGAATAAAAATATAGAAATTGTAAAAAACAACAAAATAAAACCCCCAGAAAAAACTCTGGGGGTTAAACTAAATATTAATGGAAAGTAATTAAAAATATCGTCTAAAAAATAACTTATCAAAATTAAAATATTTTAATAAATTAAATCTGCTCATGGAATGTACGAGAGATAACGTCTGCCTGCTGTTCCGGTGTTAACTTAATAAAGTTTACAGCATAGCCGGAAACACGGATAGTAAGCTGAGGATAATTCTCAGGATGCTTCTGGGCATCTAATAAAGTATCTCTGTTCAATACATTTACGTTCAGATGGTGGCCGCCTTTTGTTGCATAGCCATCCAATAATGAAACCAAGTTATCAATCTGCGCAGCGTTGTCAGCCATAGTTATTACCTCCTATAAAACACACATTAACTATAATCATCTAACCCTTGGTGCAGTGTTGGAACACTGCACGCTAAGGGCGTTCTGGAACAGTCTGTACATCCAAGCGTTTGCACTTCTTTCGTGGAATCATTTTCCTCGTCCACATCTACATTGAAATGTCCGACAGCCTTCTCACCGGAGAATCCAGCATCAAGCTGTGCAACAAGGTCATCAATCATTGATTTTTCATCCATACGCTTTACCTATTCCTTTAATTTCTGCAAATTTGCAAATAAAAACTAGTTATTTAAGTCTAATTCAATATCGCCTGAGAATACTTTTGCTTCTTTACCAAGTGCGTTCGGGATAATGGTAAATGTATTAGAGATACCATCCTGTGCATCTTTGAACGGAAGTTTGGATACAGAAGACAAGGAAGCGACTGCACCATGTGTATCGCGGCCGTGCATTGGGTTTGCACCCGGAGCAAACGGCTGTCCTTTTTTACGTCCATCAGGAGTATTTCCTGTAGCCTTACCATAAGTTACATTGGATGTAATGGTAAGGATAGAAGTGGTAGGAATACCATTTCTATAGGTATGATGTCTTCTAACAGCCGTCATAAATTTGTGTACAACATCCTGTGCAATCAAATCTACACGGTCATCATCATTACCATATTTCGGGAAGTCGCCGGTGGTCTTAAAGTCAACGATTACGCCGTCATCATCGCGAACAACCTCAACCTTAGCATATTTAATTGCTGATAAAGAGTCAGCAACGATAGAAAGACCAGCAACACCTGTTGCGAAATATCTCTTAACATCTCTGTCATGGAGTGCCATCTCAGCTCTCTCATAGCAGTATTTATCATGCATATAGTGGATAATGTTCAGGGTATTTACATAAACATCTGCCTGCCATTCCATCATATCCATAAATTTGCTGAGTACATCATCATAATCAAGCACATCGCCTTCTACTGGACGATATTTCGGGCCAACCTGTTTCTTTGTTACTTCGTCTACACCACCGTTTAACGCATAGAGCAAGCACTTTGCAAGGTTTGCACGAGCACCAAAGAACTGCATTTCCTTACCAACAACCATAGAGGATACGCAGCAAGCGATAGCATAGTCATCACCGTGTGTAACACGCATTAAGTCATCGTTCTCATACTGAATAGAAGAAGTCTGAATAGACATCTTTGCACAGTATCTCTTCCAGTTCTCAGGAAGTCTTGTAGACCAAAGAACAGTTAAGTTTGGCTCTGGGCTAGGTCCAAGGTTTGTCAGTGTGTTCAGATAACGGAAGGACATCTTTGTTACCAAAGGACGACCATCTACGCCAACACCGCCAAGTGACTCTGTTACCCATACTGGATCGCCAGCAAAAATCTGATTGTACTCAGGAGTACGTGCAAATTTAATGCAGCGAAGTTTCATAATAAAGTGATCAACGAATTCCTGAATCTGTTCCTCTGTAAATGTGCCATTCTTTAAATCTCTCTGTGCATAGCAATCAAGGAAAGTAGAAGTACGTCCAAGGGACATAGCAGCACCGTTCTGCTCTTTTACTGCACATAAATATCCGAAATAGGTAGCCTGAATTGCTTCCTGTACATTTGTAGCAGGTTTAGAAATATCGCAGCCATAAGAAGCAGCCATTTCTTTCATCATTTTAAGAGCGGTAATTTGCTCAGAAATCTCTTCACGAAGACGGATAACATCATCTGTCATAACACGGCCTGTAGAATCTTTCTGATCCTGTTTGTCCTCGATTAATCTGTCGATACCGTATAAAGCAACACGTCTGTAGTCACCGATAATACGTCCACGACCATAAGCGTCAGGAAGACCTGTGATAATGTGTGAAGAACGGCAAGCTCTCATTTCCTGATTGTAAGCATCAAAGCAGCCTGCGTTATGGGTCTTTCTGTGTGTAGAGAAGAACTCGCTGATTTCTGGATCAACTTCGTATCCGTTATCGGAACATGCTTTCTCTGCCATTCTGATACCACCATATGGCTGTAAAGAGCGCTTGAAAGGTTTATCTGTCTGGAATCCAACTATTGTTTCTTTGCTCTTGTCGAGGTATCCGGGGCCATGAGAAGTAATGGTAGAAATTACCTTTGTGTCCATTTCGAGAACACCGCCTGCTTCTCTTTCCTTCTTCTGAAGGTCAAGAACCATGTCCCATAAATCCTTTGTGTTCTGTGTAGGCCCAGCTAAGAAAGAGTCATCACCATCATATGGTGTGAAGTTCTTCTGAATAAAGTCACGCACGTTAATTTCGCTTTCCCATTTTCCACCTACAAAATCTTTCCATTCTGGTCTCATTTTGCAAAGCCTCCTAAAAATATAATTTAAAATTTATGCGGTATGAATACCGCTAGTTACTCATTTTAGAATGCATCCATCTTTTAAATGTGAATTGTTATTAAGTTTTATGCGGAGTAACATTCTGTACTTGTATTATATCCTTAATCTTGTATACACGTCAACACCAAACGTTGTACTTTTTTATGTACAGCAGGAAAATTTTTATAAAATATTTGTTAAAAATTACTAGTAGCGTATTGCGTTAAGTATTTATGATTAGAACAATGCTCTGTTTGTGTGAACTTGTAAAACTGAAATCGGCAAAATGCTGTATTTTTATAAAAAAAATGTTAAAAATAATACAGGGGTTGCTAAATTTCCAATAATATATTATATTAAGTTATGTTAAAAATAAATTGTAATATTTTAGCGAGTGGGGTATTGCAGCAGGTTGTATGTTACAGTATGGAAAGATTGTACAATAACGTTTGTATGCACTGCCGAACTGTTATGATTAAGGAGGAAATAAAAATGGCAGAAATAACGAAGGATATGACAATCGGTGAGATTTTAAGAGCAAAGCCTGAGGCGGCTTCTGTTTTAATGGATGCTGGTATGCATTGTCTTGGCTGTCCGTCCGCACAGGGAGAGTCATTGGAGGACGCAGCGATGGTTCATGGAATGAATATTGACGATATTATGATGAAACTGGGAGAACTTGCATAGAATATGCGAACTCGCATAGATAACCAGAAAGGATACTTATAAGGAACTAAATAGATAAGATATTAATGAGCCGCATTATAGCAAGAATATAAGATCACAAATAGACTGCCCATAGGTTTATAAAAGCCAGTGAGCAGTCTTTTTTATGAAAATCATACATAATTAAATCATTGCCAAAGCCTGAATTGCTTTATCTTTTATAACAGGCTCGTAATGTTCTTCAATATAGGCCTCGCTTGCCGAAACAAATTTCTCTGGACTTCCATATTCGGAGAGCATATTGCAGATTTTGTTAAATTCTTCCGGCGTGTGGTCGGATTGGGTAACGACAAGAAGGTATGCGCTTTGGGTATTGTTTTTATACAAGGAATTTTTCCCGCTGTAATGCTGTGATAGGATATGGGCAAGCCTTGTAACTTGATTTAAGCTGTCAAAGGCATAGACACGTGTCAGTTCAATTCCTATCTGTGCAGTTGCGTTAGCTTGATTCCTGCTGTTTGCTTTGTTTATATCGGTTAGCGCATCTGCTGCACTTGCAATTGCATCAGAAAATTTGCCGTCATGTATTTTCTTAAATAAATCCAGCACATCGTCAGCACCGTCAGAAAGGCTCTGAAGCATATGATCCAATGTATTGCCTGTTTCCATATCATCGTCGTCGTCATCATGAACAGACGGTGCGAACTTGGAAAAACGCGTATCCAGTTCTTCGGGGTCTTCTACCTTTGTAATAACAAGGACAATGCACTCCGAGTTTAGCGGGATAGCTTCAATCATCAATGGGATATCGTCAGCGTCAAATCCAAATTCATAAGAAGCCTGCTGCATCATATCGCGGAAAAGGTTTTTTGCCTTCTCGGTGCCGTAAGCAAGTTCGCTGATTTTTAATTCGCGATCCGCTAAATCCGCTTTAGTTAGAGTGCAGCGAATTTGATGGTCATTAACTTTTTCAATCTTCATAATATATTCACACCCTCATTAATTTAATGTTGCTTTGTGATATCGTATCCATGTTAGTTGTTATCAGCAGCAATTTCAGAAAGCTGCGTGATTCTTCTTCCCACCTATCTTATACTGTTGCACTAACGAAGTCAATACTAGAAGTATACAGTTTGCAAAAAATTTATAACTTTAGAAAATATTTCATTTCCGTACTTGTATTATTTATCGGCAGAAAAAGATAAATAACATCTGTTATTGCAAAAAATTTGTATTATTTTTTACATTTCGTGCGAATTTTTACATTTCGATTTGCATAATTTTTAAAAATATGCTAATAATTCTTGTGTAAGGTGTTCCGCGAACAAATTCGTACAGAATGGAGGTTCAGTGAGCTATACATAATACAAACATTTGACGCAGGCATTTTTCTCGTTGTCTTATTAGCTTGCGCCAAAGCGGGAAAATTATTTTTCCAAACTTTTCATGATACATTACAATCCTATTATACAACAAATTTTTTAAAAATGGTACATGTTCCGGCATCTTAACACATATTTTTTTCTTTTTTATATATCACAATATTTACCTTTTGGTCTGGGGAAGTGCCCTAGGTTAAGAAATAGCTCTAAAATTTGAACTGGTCATAGTAAGAAAGCATTTTAAATGTCATAATAAATAGATAATAAACCGTCCAAAGTGAACGCGAAACGAGCGATAGACCCCTCTATGTGAATCGGTTTGGCGAAGTTGTGTGGCGGTGACGGATTCTATTCAATCTTATTATATGCAAGAGAATTGGCAAGAGCTGAAAATTTTATAAATATTTAATCTAAAAATTGGTTATTCATGACAATTTGGTAATGACGAATTGTAAATTGTCTGATATAATGGGAACGATTGGGAGGTAGCCAAATGAAAAAAAGAATGTATCCGGTGCTCCTTGCAGTTGTTCTCATTATTTTAGTGATTGCAGCGGCAGTGGGCAGCAAGATTTTAAACAAATATTCCTATTCTAAAGTAAGGGCAGACTTAAATGAGTATTTTAACTTGCAGCAGGAGGACGAGATTGCGATTGTGCTGCAGGATAATCATATAGAGGAGAAGGCGAAGCTGCGAGGGGGCGTATGTTATTTTGACCTTCCCACAGTAGAGGCGTATTTTACTGACCGTTTTTATGTGAATCCAATAGAGCAGGTGCTTCAGTTTACAACAGATACCGATGTCATTACAGTGCATATTGGTGAGCAGAGCAATGTAATGTATGTGTCGGATATGGGAGAGGAACTTCCTTATCAGGCAGCTTTTTATGAAGGCGATACGCTTTATATTGCTGCGGATTATGTGAAAAAATATGCCAATATGGAATATGAACTTTTTACGCAGCCGCTACATATGCAGATTTATACACGTTGGGGCAGCTTTACAAGTGCTTCTGTTGCCAAAAAGACTGCGCTGCGGCGGCTGGGCGGCATTAAAAGTGATATTCTCGTCGATTTGGCGGCAGGAGAATCCGTGATAGTTTTGGAAAAGATGGATAGCTGGTCGCGTGTTAAGACAGAAAATGCATTTATCGGATATGTGGAAAATAAGTACCTTAAAGGAGAAATTACACAGGAACGTGTGTGCAATACGGGATTTCAGGAGATTGTATACAATCGGGTTAGAAAGGACGGCGTAATTAATCTAACGTTTCATCAAGTCTTTGAAGAAGCAGGTAGTGACGCGCTTGTCAATGCACTCCAAGGCACAAAAGGCGTTAATGTTGTATCGCCGACATGGTTTCGCTTAAGCAACAGCATCGGCGATTTTACGAGTATTGCTAATGCTTCTTATGTATCAAAGGCGCATGAATTGGGCATTGAAGTATGGGCACTGGTTACGGATGTGGACAGCGAAGATATGTTTGGCGTACAGATTGATTTTGTTGAACTGTTGTCATCTTCGGCAAACAGGAAACATTTGATTGACGGGTTGATGGCGCAGGCAGATACGTATGGATTGGACGGCATTAATATTGACTTTGAGAAAGTGCGCAATGATTCTGGTACACATTTTGTGCAGTTTCTAAGGGAATTGGCGATAGAAACTGGAAAAAGAAATATTGTATTGTCAATTGATAATTATGTACCTACAGAATATACGGCGCATTATAATCGTAAGGAACAGGGAATCGTTGCGGATTATTTAATTATTATGGGATATGACGAGCATTATGTAGGAGGCGGAGAAGCTGGCTCTAATGCCTCTATCAGTTTTGTCGAGGACGGCATTATGCGGACAAAGGAGGAAGTGCCAGCGGATAAGATTATTAATGCAGTACCATTTTATACAAGGGTGTGGGAGTCAGGCGCAGACGGCTTAAAAGCGTCAACACTGACAATGGCGGCGCAGCAGGATTGGATAACACGCACAGGCGTTTCTCCTATGTGGAGTGATGAATTTTGCCAAAATTATGCGGAATATCAAAGCGGCGATTCGCTGTTTCAGTGTTGGCTGGAGGATACTGACTCAATTCGTGTCAAGCTGCAAGTGATGAAAGTGCAGGGGATTGCAGGCGTGGCAAGCTGGAAACTTGGGATTGAGGATAAAGCAGTGTGGGATGCAATTGCGGAATATATGGGATCGTGATTGCGTCAGTAGCGGATTTGTTGTAAAATATCGTTATATTAGAAAATATTAGAAAATATTAGAAAATATTAGAAAATATTAGAAAATATTAGAAAATATTAGAAAACATTAAAAATATTAGAAAACAAAATATAAGGGACGGCTGCATAAAAGGAATGAGATACAAAATATTGTATATTCAGTCTTTGGGCAGCCGCCTTTTTAAGTTAGGGACAATCTTTTGTGGTTCCACCGGCGGCATAGCTGACGGGCAGGCAGACAAGGGGCGGCTTGGCAGGCAGATTTTCCTGAAGTAAAAGTTCGATACACATTTGTGCGATTTCAGGAATTGGCTGTACAATTGTGGAGCATATATAATCGCTATTTCCTAAAATGCGTATTCCGTCAAATCCAATAATTTGTACATCTTCTGGTACGCGAATCTGCATCCGTTTCAGAAATTTAATTACATGGTAAGCAATTCTATCAGTTACGCAAAAAATACCATCAAAAGATAACTTGCCATTTGTAATGTGTTCCGATAAAAATTGATCAAAATATGAAAAAGAATCTCCGTCATCTAAAATCTTCATTTCATAGCTAAGTTTTCTGTTTAAACATCCATTTTCAAATCCAGCTTTGCGTTTGTTGGGTTCATTGGTGAGAGAAGAGCCAATGCGCAGGAAAGCAACATTACGACAGCCAAGATCATATAATTTTTCGGCAGCCATTTGTCCGCCGGCGAAATTATCACAGGCGACACAAGGAATATGCGGCCCCATCGATCGGTCGATGGACACAAACGGTGTATTTTCCTCAACGGATAAATTGGGATTGTAAGTTAATCCAATAATACCATCAACTTTATTTTGCTGTGCCATAGTAACGTATTTTTGCTCCTGACTGGAATCGGAATCGGTTGTACATAAGAGCATACGATAGTTTCTTTGTAGCAACAATTGATTAATATGCTGTACCAATGCCGCAAAAAAAGGTTCTACGGTGTTTGGAATTAAAAGAGCAATGGTATATGTTTTGTTCGCTTTTAATCCTTGTGCATAATGATTTACTTGATAATCAAGTTTCTTAATCGCATTTTCTACCTTTATTCTATAAGATTCTCCTACTGGAAGACCATTGACCACTTTCGAAACAGTACCCAGTGCAACGCCAGCCTCCCGCGCAACGTCTTTCATCGTAGGGACAGAAGTTGGTTTTTTCATAAATAAGTTCTCCTTTTATGTATTGTAAATCTTGATAGGGAAAATTAAGTATGCTGCAGCCTGCTACAACTGCGTTTTAATAACATATACTCTCAAAGAAATATCCTGTGTAAACAGTACAAATTATTTCGATACGTTTCCTAAGAGTATTGTTTGTTTATAATTGTATAAGCACAATACGGTGTTTGTAAAGAATTATTTTATAATTAGAGCGAAAAAGTGCTGTGATTGTTACTTTTCACACCCAATGTCATGATGATGGGGGCAAAAGGTCATTTCAAAGAATAGTTGTTGTGAAATTGCATAACAAATGA
>CBCOYO010000133.1:0-9313 GCA_965114465.1 uncultured Lachnospiraceae bacterium | reverse complement strand
TTGCAAAATCTGGCGTTGGTGTGAATCAATGTCATTAACTTAAGCCTTCTGCCCCCTGATCAGCATTAGAAAATATCTGGTAATTCAAGCTTTTGCACAACCAAGTTTCGGTCAGAAATACCTTAAGTTAATGACATTGGGTGTGAATTGTAACATAAGAACAATGGTAACAGTTCAGGTAGGTCTGCGCATTTACTGCGCTGACCGTAATAAAATGTAGTGGTTGGAGGTATCCAGCCCATCGCGAAGCAATTTCCAATGGCTGGATACGTAACAGTTCAATGGGTTATCTGAACTATTACTTATTTGTTAACAAAAAATAGAAATATAGTTGACATTTTAATCAAAAGAATGTAAACTTATATAAAACATAAGGTTAACAATTAGCGCTAAATAAGTAGTATCTTATCTAATATAATATAATCCACTTTAACTACCTATATGTTTGGCGCAGAATAAATTTTCAGTCTGCAAGACGGAGAAATGAGGCGTAGTGGTGGCTGCGTTGAGTGACGACAATGCAACAGATGGAAATTTAGGCAAGCCAAACATCAGGGTATTTCGTGTGGATTATACTAGATATTACTCCGGATATTAAATAGTTCGATATTCAATAGATGGAGTAATAGAATTTATAATAATGATATAATGGATTGTTACGCGTGCAGAATGCGCAGAAGGGAGTAAAATGGTTACATTAGCAGAAGAAATTATATCAGGACGCAGGTTAATAAAGTCGGATTATCTAAATCCATTGTTAGAAGCCGATATAGAGGTGCTTTCGCAGGGAGCGGACAGGATTCGGACTGCATTATGTGGTAATCGTGCCGATTTGTGCAGTATTGTGAATGGCAGGGGCGGACGGTGCAGCGAGAATTGTAAATTCTGTGCGCAGTCAGCGCATTACGCTACGGATTGCAATACATATAACTTCCTTCCTTTGCATCAGATAATGGAGGATTTTACCCGTGTTGTTGAAACGGGGGTAGACCGCTATTCTATTGTGACTTCAGGACGCACAATGGAGGGTCAGGATTTAGAGGAAGCGCTTGCGTCATATCGTGCAATGCATCAGGCTTTTCCCGAAATGATTTTATGTGCGTCACACGGATTTATGTCAGGTGAAGATTTAAAACGGCTAAAGGCGGCGGGGGTAACCATGTATCACACTAATCTGGAAACGTCACAGGAGTATTTCCCGCAAATTTGTACAACACATACTTATAAAGATAAAATACAAGAAATACAACGAGCAAAGGAAGCTGGTTTAACGGTGTGCAGCGGCGGCATTTTTGGAATGGGCGAAACGTGGCAGGATAGAATTAATATGGCACTAGAGCTTGCAGAACTGGAAATTGGATCGATTCCACTTAATTTCTTAATTCCCATTCAAGGAACACCGTTTGCGGATAAAAAGCGCTTGGAAGAGGAGGAAATTAGGCGGATTGTGGCTATTTTTCGATATATAAATCCTACAGCATATATTAGAATCGCTGGAGGAAGAACAGTGCTTTTGGATGGCGGAAAAATTCTATTTCAATCAGGAGCTAACGCTGTTTTAACAGGCGATATGCTGACAACTGTAGGAAATAACACAGCACAGGACAAGCAGATGCTTGTAAGTCTGGGCTTTGCAATAAAAGAGTAATTGACCAATAAAAAGGAGTAGCAAGAAAATGAGTAATCAAACAAAAGGAATTATAAAACCCATAAGTAGTAAAACGAAGGAACTTACATTAATTGGCTTAATGGCAGCGTTAATCTGTATAATGGGGCCATTATCCATTTCAATACCAATAAGCCCTGTCCCCATTTCACTTACAAATTTCGCTTTATATTTTGTAGTCTATGTGCTTGGCATGAAAAGGGGGACAATGAGTTATTGTATTTATTTGTTGATGGGGCTGGTTGGGCTTCCTGTCTTTTCTGCTTTTACCAGTGGGCCGGCGAAGCTGCTAGGGCCGACCGGTGGATATTTAATCGGTTTTTTATTTGCGGCGCTTATCTGCGGATATTTTATTGATCGGTCGAAGGGTAGTGTGCTTATGTACCTTGTGGGAATGGTGCTCGGTGCGGTGGTCTATTATCTGTTTGGTACTGTGTGGCTTGCCTTTCAGTTAAGTATGCAAGGCGCTGCGGGACAAGAAGGAAGCATTCGTGCCATTCTTGCAGGAATGGACTTTAAAGCGGCATTGGCAGCAGGTGTATTTCCATTTATTGTTGGGGATATTCTTAAAATGGTCGTTTGCATTTTAATTGCGCCGCAGGTGCGCAGGCGTCTGCAAAAATCCGGTTTATACTAAGTATAACAATATGTACACAACCACACAAAGGAAAATTGCCGTTTTGCAGCGTGTGGCTGGCACAGTATAATTTCAGAATAGATTTGGCGGCATAATAGTACATGAAACAGCCTTAAAATGTCTATACTAAAGATAAAACAATTAAAGGACTGGTTTTATATGGATTTTTTTGCGCGGAAAGATTATCAGAGAGTAGTTCTCTATATTGTAACCTCTATGCTGGTTTTGGCAGTGTTAAAGTATATTTTACCGTTTTTTTTACCGATTGTTTTGGCGCTGCTGATTGTGGTGCCATTACAACGTTTTTACCAGAAACATGATCGGGTACGCCGAAAACAGATGAAAAATGGTAAAGGCTTTATGGCAGGCGGCATTTTATTTGGTATTATTCTTTTGGCAGCGATATTAATTGTCGGTGCGGGAACTTTTCTAATTAGTAAGGCGCGGCATTTTGCGCAGGATGCCGGATTTATTATGGCAAGTTTACAGAATGCGGCAGAAAATATCTGTATGCACATTGAGGATTTTTTCGGTTTGGAAAAGGGCATTTTAATGATGTGGATACAGCATACAGCGGAGGGAATTGGCGGGAGCTTTGCCGATTCGGGAAAAGGGCTGATTACGGGAAGTATTAAATATATGGCGGTGGTCGGACAGGTATCTGCTTTTGTATTGGTAAGCTTTATCTGTGTGGTGTTGTTTGCGCGTGAAATTGAGGACTGGCAGCAAGGATTACTAAAACTTGCCGTTTTAGAACCAGCGATTGACAGGATTCTTTCTATTATAATACGAATCGGAAAAAAAATTGGCGCAATGATAAAAGCATATCTAAAAACACAAGGGATTATTCTTATCTGTATTAGCATTACTGCGACAGCCGGCTTGTACTTTGCAGGAATGACGGAAGCGTATTTTTATGGACTGCTTGCGGGATTTATGGATTTTCTGCCGTTTATCGGTACGGGAATCGTTCTGATCCCAATATGTGTTGTCAGTTTTATCCAAGGAAACATTGTGGGTGGAATTATTGTTGCCGTAACATATCTAATCTGTGTATTAATCCGTGAACTGTTAGAGCCACGCCTTCTGGGAAATGGCATGAAATTTTCACCGGTTGCAATATTAATTTCTGTGTATGCAGGGGTTATGTTTTATGGACTCAGCGGTGTTATTATGGGACCAATTACACTGCTGATTCTAGTGGAATTGGGGCGTGAGATTTTTATGTGATAGGTTATACTAGTACGACATTGCGCAAATTACGTTGAATACAGCACTTGCTATTTGCGCCAGTACAGCGTTGTCGTTATTCTTCCGCTTTGTCCTGACACGAATATCCGCCAACGCTGTACTAGGCGTCGAAAAGGCTGACGCTATGTATAACAATGTGTACGCAGCCGCACAAAGGAAAATTGCTGCTTTGCGGCGTGCAATCTAGTCCAAAAGCTAAGAAAAAGTGAACTTTGGGCTGGATTTTTATGTACACGCCGATGCAGAGGAAATATGCCATTGCATTGTGCATCGGCGGCACACGAGTAGGGGCTGTCGCAATAAGTTTTAATTATACAAGATATAGTGCAAAACACAATACAGTACTATAATATCTTGTATCTATTTTCCTTAATGCGACAGCCCCTACTCGATTTTTAGATTATGACAGAAAAGCTTTTAAGTTATCATCAAGCCGGTTTGCTAGTTCGGATAAATCGGTGGTAAGTGTGTCAAGATTTTCGATTTCATACATCATCTGTGAAGTTACTTTTGCGGCATTTTTGGATAAATCCGCATTGTTAACGGCGGACTCTGACAGTTCGGAAATAATGGCAGACATATTGTCTTTTGCTTGGTTCATTTCAGAAACACTGTTTTGCATATCGGCTTCTTTTCTGGTAACACGCAGAATATCTTCGTTAATTTCATCAAAAAGCTGAGTTGTTTTTGCAACGTTATTTTCTTGCTCTTTAAGAGTCTTTTCAATGGTTTCCATAACAGTAACGATGCCGTTTGTTTTTTCTACAAGAGAGCGGATATTGTCGCCGATTTTGGCAGCGGAGGTGTTGGATTCTTCGGCTAATTTCTGAATCTCTAATGCGACAACGGCAAATCCCTTTCCAGATTCCCCTGCACGTGCAGCTTCTATGCTTGCATTTAGGGAAAGAAGCGTTGTTTCTTCTGCAATATTGGTAATGTATTCCGTTACGCTTTTAATCTGCTGTACGGATTCGTTTGTTACGGATACCTGTTGGCTGATTTCTTGAACGGCTTCCTGCGAATTTTGACTGCTTTCGAGCAACTCGCGCAATATTGTTTTGCTGTTTGCGGCAAGCTGTGCCATATTGTTTGAAAGCAGGTTGATATCGGAGATTTGTTTTAGCATAAAGTCAATGGCGTTGCGGGTGCGTTCAACATTTTCGGCGGCGTTCTGCGTGCCAGATTTTTGATTGTTGGCAGTAATATTAATCTGGTCAACACTTTCATTCATTTCTCTTGCAGCAGAAACGTTTTGGGTTAATGTGCCGCTTAATTTTTCCGCTGCATCCGTCAGCTTCAGCATTCCAGCCTGAATATCATCGAATAAATTTTCGATTTTTGTCCGCAGTTTTTCCGTACCAATGGCAAGTTCGCCAAATTCGTCCTTGCGGTGGATACCGATTAACCGTTTATCAGCAAAATTTCCCTCGGAAACCTGTAGCAGTACATGGCGTACATCGTGAAGCACTTTGGTCAGTCCGCCGATATAGAAATAGATAAATGCAGCAACCGCAATTAGGATAGCTGCTGACGCGATTGCACTTATAATAATGTAGCGTTCCATTATGGTATCTAATCCAGAGGTTGAAATGGATGCCATTAATGCGCCCGTTACAGTGCCGCTGCTTGGCTGCAAAATGGGGATAATATATGCGTGGCATAGTTTCTTGTCAATTTCAATATTGCGATACCATAGCTGCGCTCCTTGTTCTAAGGTGTATTGGCGGATATTTTCACCTGCTTTCATTCCAATCCAACGCACACCGTTTTCATTGCAGATAGAGGTCATTACCGCTGATTCCTGATAGAAAAAGGTAATATCAACGCCTGTCTGTTCCTTTAAATCGTCTACCAAAGCGGTTTCAGTAGAAACATTAAAGTTCATGCCGCGCCATACGTTCCCGTCCGCCTTTTGTGCGTAGTCGCCGTAGCCTTGGCTGTTATAGAGGTTCATTGCTGCTAAAGCGCTGGATTTCAGGCTGCTTTTTGTCTGCGTATACATACCAGAACGAAATTGGATAAGTCCGATTATCAAAGACAGCATAGTCAGCAGCAGAAGCGGAACACAGCACAAGGTAAGCATTTTCTGCTTAAATTTCATAATAATCACGCATTCCTTTCCATGGTTTATAAAGAATCCTTGGTAATTACTGTTACACCTGTATCCGTTTTGGTATTGGTGTCTGTGTAAGTTCCTTCTAGTGCCTGCACTGCAATTGTTAAGCCGTCGTGTCCCATTACTTTAGGATTCTGCTGCATGGTTGCATAGATAATACCCTCAGAAACAAGAGATAAAACAGCGTCGGAGGTATCAAATCCTACAATTGTGGTTTCCGTTCCAGTTTCCTGAATGGCTTCTCCAATGGCAACTGTAGTTCCTTCGTTTGAACCGAAAAATCCGACATAATTTTGTGTCAATCCATTCTGTACAGCATTTTTTACATTTGCCACATCATCCTGCATATAAATGGTATCTGCCAAGGTGAAATCCGTTCCTGCAAAAGCGGATTGAAAACCTTCTTCACGTGCCACGCAGGAAGCAGTGTCGGCAGTTACTCCAAATACTGCGATTGTGCCGTTGGTAATACCTTTTGCCTGAAGGGATTGGAGCATCGTCTGCCCGGCAGTTTTGCCGGCAGCGATATTGTCTGTAGAAAGGGCTGTTACGCAGTCATAGCTTGCGGCGCTGTCGACATACACGATTTTGCATCCTGATGCAGTGGCATTTTGCAGGCTGTCGTTAATACCGTCTGCGCTGTTTGCGGCAATAAGAATTGCATCTGCGCCGTTTGCCACTGCGTCATCAACACAGGCACTTTGCAAAGCGTCATCATGTGCATCCGGCCCTGTCCAGCGATAGGTAATGTTACCTAATTCATTTGCAGCTTCCAAACAGCCATCGTCAATAGATTTCCAATAACTGTCAGTTAAATCCATTGTAATAAGGTAAACAGTGTAATTTTCGCCCGAAGAAGCCTGTGTGCTGCTGCTGTCCTGTTCACCACTGGCTGAGGTGTCTGTGTTTACAGATTCGGCATCTGTCGACACGGCTGGCTGGGCTACAGTTATAGAGGAAACAAGAGGTTCTTCTGGCATAATAATTTCCGGCGTGGTTTTGACGCCGCACCCACCAAGTACGACACCAAGCAGGAATCCGCATAGTAAAACTGCTTTTTTCTTCATGGCAATATCTCCTTTAATTTATTAATTAAATTTAATTATTTTTAAGCTGATATTAAAAATAAATTAAGTAAATATGTATGGAATAAATTAATTATAAAGTATTTATTTGGAAAATTCAACAGTTTTTACTAAAGTTCATTGTATTTTTTGAGAATAATAGGAGATTGACACAGAATAATTTATTAATCAATTTACAAATAAATTTAAGGTATAATTAAGTAAAAATAATTAATTTTTAATTTGAACACAAATAAAAAAGGCTGTTGCAATAAAGTTTGATGATACAAGATATAGTATAAATTGCAGATAGATTATAATATCTTGTATATGCTTCCTTTAATGCGACAGCCCCTTTTTCGACAGGCTCTTATGTATTGTCAGAGTAGTTTGCAACGTCTTCGAGTAGTTTCAGCCAAGCATCTTCATGGTCTACGTAATACAGTGGACAGCGTTTTCCGCCGCAGTCATAATGACGCAAAATATCGGAAGGTTCTAACTGATATTCTTTTGTCAGCCATGCCAGCATAGAGATTAAAGAATCATAAGTTGCCTGCGTAAATGATCCATCCTTGTTTTTGTAACAACATTCAATGGAAATAGAATCGTTATTTCTGCCGATAACAGCATATGCTTCTTCCTCTAAAGGGATGCATTGGATAACTTCGCCTTCGCATCCAATAATAAAATGTGCGCTGGCAGAACGTTCATGCGTTTCGCCAAGGTTTTCAAAGTAACTGCGGTTCTGTGCTGCGGTGGTTTCGGGATTGGCAGTGTAGTGAACAAAGATGTTTTTCACGGAAGCCAGTTTAGTGCCAGGGCGGTTATATTCGCTAATTGTAAGAAAATTTTCTTCAATAGGAGGGTGGTGGGCAGCATCTTCCCGAATATCTTCCTGAACAGTTACTTTCTGCCCTGTAGCAGGTTTTGCAGTTACAGGAGGTTCTGGTTTGGCAAATTTTGTCCATAAGAAAACAGCTACAGGGATAACAAGAATCATAAATACTATAAGCGATTGCGGTAATATGTTCTTTTTCTTTGCAGGAGCAGCGGCGCGCTGTATTTTTCTAACAGCTTGTCCACGTGGCGGTGCAGCTTTTTTTGAAGGATTCTTGCAGTTTTTATTTGTGTTTTGCGGCAGATTGGCAGTCTGATGTGTTGCAGGATTGCGCGTCTGCCGTATAGGCATTTGGATATAAGGCTGCTGTGATGTATTGGTATACTGTTGTGCACGCAGATTCTGCCGTGTGCTGTTGGATTTTGCCGGGGCATAGGAAGCCGGATTGTATGGCTGTGGCATATAGGGAGGCTGCTGTATGACATAGCCCGAATTACGGCTTTGCGTTCTTGCGCCTGCTTGCGGTGTGTGCGGATTCTGCCGGATATGCGGATTCTGATGCGGGGCAGTATTCTGCCTATTATTCTGGTGCGAGTCAATATAGCGGCGTCTAGGAATATTTGGGTTTGTTTCGTTGTAGCGGCGTTGCATGGAACTTTGGTTTTGGTTTGCTTCGTTGTAGCGGCGCTGCATGGAATTTTGGTTTTTGTTTGCATCATTGTAGCGGCGCTGCATGGAACTTTGGCTTTGGTTTGCATCATTGTAGCGGCGCTGCATGGAACTTTGTTTTTTGTTTGTTTCATTGTAGCGGCGCTGCATGGAATTTTGGATTTTGTTTGTTTCTTTGTATCGACGTTTCATCGAATTTTGATTCGATGCTGGGAGCTGATGTAATTCAGCGGGGTGTCGCGGTGCAGTGTTAATATGTTGATTGGCGGCTAAATGCTTTCGTGCTGCGTGTTGCCGGATCTCAAACATTGGCTGTATATCTGACTGCTGATTTTGCTGGGGAATAGGCAGGGTATCGGATGTTAACGGCTGGGCATCTGCTTGATCCCAATATTCAAGTTCTTGTTTCATTTGTGCTTGATTGTCCATTGCGTAGACCTCCTATTATCAATGCTTTTAACACGTTGTTTCTTGTTAAGTCATTTCTATATAGATGTTATGCGTTGCGCTTACTTGCGGCGTGCGGCTGGCGCAACTAAACGGCAAATCTTTTTGCCACTTAGTATAATTGTATCATAAAAAACTCTAAGATTTCTCTAAAAGGCTGTGACTGGAAAAGGATTATCTTTAAGTCCTTGTACAGAAAAAGCTTCTGTATTATTATACAACAGATTTCGCTAGAGGGAATTAGGAGAATTGAAAATATTTTGTAAATTTTATTGCAGAATCGAATATTAGTTTGGAGAAAATAGCAAAAAGTAATAGAATTTAACAAAACTTTCGCTTTTTGTTTGTGTCTTGGAAAGGAAGGTTGCGAAAAATATGAATAAATTATGAATATATGAAAAGAAATGACAGCTAATTGTTTCTGTGATAAAATATTCATGATTGGTTGGAAAATAAATGTAACAGTTCAGGTAGGGGCTGTCGCAATAAGCTTTGATGATACAAGATATGGTATAAAATGCAGTACAGTATTATAATATCTTGTATATGTTTCCCTTAATGCGACAGCCCTGTAATAAAATGTAGTGGTTGAAGGTATCCAGCCCATCGCGAAGCGATTTCCAAT